>JAMWDA010000020.1 GCA_023818995.1 Candidatus Omnitrophota bacterium | reverse complement strand
CTGCTCTTTCCAAAATATCAGCGATATAGAATTGCTTTACCCCTTGTGGTTCAGGAGAAAAATTCCACTTATAGAAAGCTAATTGTAAATCTCTACTATTAAGTATCTTCCAATGGTCTACAGAAGCCAACTTACTTTTACATTTAACAAAATTAGGGTCAAATTTTATAGAACTCGTATTAGGATATACCCCTTCGCCTACAGCTTTAGATAAACCGATATTATCCTTTATCACATACTTATAATCCTTGCTCCCCACACCAACAAATCTCCCATACTTCTCATAATTAACAGGGAACTCCTCCCCTTGGTCATAAAGTTCTAAATTTGTAACTATTACTTCTTCCTCTTCCTCATCTTCTATTACCCTACCGCTTTCTAACTTCCTTAAGGTAATCTCTGATTTCTCTTTTATTTTCCAAAACCATCCCCGAGGATCCCAAGCTTGAGCAAAAGGATACTTTTCTATCACTTTTTTAAATACTTCCTTAGCCTCTTCTGTTCTACCTTCTCGCATTAAAGCCTCACCTTTAATAAAATAACAGGTAGCCACATCGTTCATTGTCCCATATAAATTTTCCTTCCCTTGGGGAGGAAAATCAATCAAACTATTAGCCAACTCATCTGCTGAGGAAGAAAAAAGTTCTATACACTCATCGGTTATTTTATAAACTTCCTCAAAATTCCTTTTACCTAACTCTGCCCACCCTTTACTAACATACTTAGAAGTGGGGGGCTCCTGTTGACTAAAGCATTGAACACTAAATAAAACCACGGCAATACAGAAAAGTATCTTTAATCCAGAATTTACCCTCATCATCCTACGATAGCTCCTGCGGTTATACCTTTAATAATTTGTCTCTGCATACGAAGATAAAGAAGAATTATAGGAATAGCGGCGATCGTTAAACTTGCTGAAAGCAGTGTATGTTCCACAATATTCCTATTATAGAACTCCATAAGTCCAACCTGAAGGGGCATAAGTTTTTCTTCGGTAAACATCAAAGATGCTAAAACAAATTCATTCCATACATTTAAAGAATTAAAAACTATCACTACAGCTAATGCTGGTTTAACCAAAGGTAAAGCTACATTCCACCATATCCCTAATTTATTACAACCATCTATTCTCGCAGCATCCTCTAAATCATGGGGCAACTGGTCAAAAAAGGTTTTAAGTAAGTATATGCTTAAAGATAACCCCATATTCATCATTGCTAAAACGTAGCCGCTACGATTAACCAGATGCAACTTATTTAAGAGTATATACACAGGAACAAACCCTGCCGGCAGAGGAATCATCATTGCTGCAAGGAATATAAAAAATATAACATTTTTAAAAGGAAATTTCAAGCGAGAGAAAGAAAAAGCGGCTAAAGATGAAACTATCACTATTCCCAAAACCGTAATAAATGTATAAAAAACACTATTTATAAAATAAAACAAAAGTTTGCCTTCAATGAGAGCTCTCGGATAATTACCCCAGTAAGGTGGGATGGCTAATTTTAATCCCATATCATTCCTAAAATCTACCTCTGTTTTCAAAGAAACATTAACCATCCATAAAAGAGGAAAAATACAACTTAAAGCTACACTCATAAGAAATGTATGTACAACTATGAGAATAACTACCTTTTTAGTTTGATAGTACACCGTACTTCTCCCTCAATTTTTTAGAAATATACATCATTATAAATGACACGGTAATAAGTATCGCCCCTAGAATGATACCCTCGGCACAAGCTAACCCTACTTGATTACCTCTTAAATGATTGTATATACGCATAACCGGCACTTCTGTTAATCCTCCCGCACCTCTAGTCAAAGCAAGAATCATTGCAAAAGCCTGCATCGTTCCTAAAATCGTTAGGATAAAAACTAAGGCTACCACAGGAAGCATTAAAGGTAAAGTTATTTTAAAAAAACATTGGAAACTATTAGCTCCATCTATTCTCGCACTTTCATAAAGTTGTTCGGGAATAGTCTGCAATCCTGCTAAAAGTATGACAAATGCCCAACCAAATCCTTTCCAACAATGAACCAACGCAGTCGTCAAAAGAACTCGCTCTTTACCTAACCAATCCCTGGCTAAATAACCTAAGCCTAATCTATTCAACCAGAAATTTAAAACACCTCCCCCTTGTCCACTCACTAAAAGCTCGCGCATAAGTAAACCAATTATTATTTCTGAAAGCACAGGTAGAATAAAAAATATCACTCTATAGAACTTACCTGTTTTGGTAAGTTTATCTACCCCTAAGGCTAACATAAACGCTAGTATATTTTGAAAAGTTAATGCCCAAAGAGTAATAAATGTCCCATTGTAAAGAGAAGACCACCAATCTTTATCAAAAATAATAACCTCTTTAAAATTTGCCAATCCTACAAACTCTAATATAAAGATACCATCACCTTTATGAAAACTGAGCCAGAAAGTATAGAAGAAAGGATAGAGATAAAATATAGAAAAGATAATAAGAGCCGGTAAAACGAACGAAAAATTAGTAAATTTTTCTCTTAAAGAAAATTTGTTCACTTCTCCCCCATAACACGATTCTTAGTATTTTGAATTTCCTCAGCAGCACTTTGAGGAGTTTTTATACCAATCACTATCTGTTGAAGAACTTTACCTATAATTTCAATAACTCGAGAGTCTTCCTCGTATGGCCAGATATTAGGATGAGTTAAACAATCTATATCATCAAAAAGATCACCTAAATGTCCTGATATCACACCTTCACAACCTCTAATAGAAGGAAGATTATTAGTGGCCTTAACTAAAAATTCCTGTTGGGGAACATCGGTAATCCATTTTAGAAATTCTATAGCTAATTCTTTTTTTGGGGAACGAGGATAAACCATAAAAGAAAAACCCGCCCCACCCCATATCTTTACAGGAAATTCATCAGATATGCGAGGAAGAGGGAAAAAACCATAATTCAACTCGGGAGCAAGTTGTCTATATACATTAACCGCCCAACTACCATTAAAAGAGAAAACAGCTTCACCTTTACTGAAACTATCTTCAGCTTCCTTATTAATTATAGTTACTATATTGTCAGCAAGAACACCTTCATTTCTTAACCTTTCAAATAAAGAAAAAACCTTTATCCAATCAGGGTCAGTATAAGGAATTTTACCTTTAAGAGTTAAAAAGAATTTCTCTTCACCCATTAAATTAATTGCCCACTCTGTACAGAGGGAATACATAAGCCACGGCTCACCCCAACCACAGACAAAACCACTAACACCCAATTTTTCCTTAACTGACTTAGCTATATTTACAAACTGGTCAAAATAAATAATCGGCTCATCGGGGTTAATCCCTGCTCTCTTTAATAAATCTCTGTTATATACCCACTGAACATTCATCATATCTAAAGGTATGCCATAAAAACCTTCTTCTACACCATAAACATTATTGGGTTGGAAAGCAGTAACATTTAAAGCTAACGGATAGAAACGATTCCTCCATTCATCATTATTTTCTTTTAGATAACTGGTTAAATTGGCAATATGACCGGCTTTTATAAAAGAGGCAACAGTTTTTTTCTCTCCTAATATTCCAAATATATCCGGGAGGTTACCTGCTCGCGCTGCAGCGATAACTTTTTGGGAATAAATATCGGGAGGGAAAAACAATTTAAACTCAACTTTTACTCCTCTTTCTTCAGCATATTTATCCGCTAACTCCTCAAATGCCTTTTGACGATCAACCATCATATGCCAAATAACCACACTTTTCTGACTCTTAGTAGTTTCTTTTTTATTCAAAGTGCAACCCTGAAAAACAATTATTAAAGGAAAAATAAATATGATAAGAATTAACCAAATATTTCTCTTCATATCTTACCTCTCTTTAGTTTAAGAATTACCATATAAATTATAATTATTCAAAACAGAAAATAAACTAAATATAATCAATAATTAAACTCTTAAAATTTAGATTTGCAATTCATCGGAAGGGAAAAATCCGATGATAAATGAGAAGGAAAAGAAAATTTTCCACTCTATTGCCATATTATATCAACAACACACCCTATTCTTACCTTGTCTTTTAGCCTCGTATAGAAGCTTATCTACTGCTTCTATCCATTGAAATGTAGACATGCCAAAATTTTCAACACAGAATACACCGGCACTTATCGTGCATTTAATTATCTCGTTACCAAAAACGAATTCGTAATCCTCAATTGTTTTTCTTATCCTCTCTGCTATTTTATAAGCTATATCCTTATTCAACATAACTAAAAGAATAAACTCCTCCCCTCCAAACCTGGCGAATACATCCTCTTGCCTAATTAACCCTTTAACTATCTTAGCAATTTCTCTAAGAACAAAATCTCCGGCATTATGCCCATAAATATCGTTTATCTTTTTAAAATCATCTATATCAAACATAATCAAAGAAAAAGGTGCTTTACTCTTCAAATTCTCCAATGCTTTTAAAAGATACATCCGATTATAAATATTGGTAAGACCATCTTGAGAGGCAAGATTATACAACTCTTCGTGAAAAGCAGTATCTATATCATCCTTCATAATGAATTTCATAATCACATCTCCTATTTTGACCCTATCTCCATCGCTCAATTTATGTTCCTCTATGGAAAGGTCATTTACATATGTTCCATTTGTGCTTCTAAGGTCTATTAGAGTTATTTGTTGACCATTCGTAACAACCTGAGCGTGCCTCCTAGAAATATGCTGGTCATTTATCCATATATCTACTCCTTCTTCACGTCCTATAATCATTGTAGGTTTATTTATGAAAAAAACCTTACCTATATCGTAACCTGAAATAATTATAAAACAAGCTCCTTTACCTTTATAAGTGTCTAAAAACTCTCTTTGGTCTATCTTTACTGTTTTAAAACTTTCTCTTTCCATTAAAAACTAAAAACAAAACTTATTTCTATTCTCAGATTTAGCTTTATAGAGAAGTTTATCTACTGCCTCTATCCACTGTAATACTGTTTTGGTAAAATCATCAATGTAAAATACCCCCCCACTTATAGTACACCTAACTTCCTTTCCTTCAAAAATGAAAATATGCTTCTCTATCAAATATCTTATCCTTTCAGCTACATTAATAGCTACTTCTTTTTTAGCATCCATAAGAATAACGTATTCATCTCCCCCAAATCTGGCAAAAATATCCTCTTGCCGAATAACACTTTTAACAATCTTAGCAATCTCTTTTAGTACAAAATCACCAAATGAATGTCCATAAGTATCGTTTATCTGTTTAAAATAATCTATATCAAACATAACAAGAGAGAATGGTTTTTTTGTTTTCCACTCTTCTAAAGTTTTCAGAAAGTACATCTTATTATAAATTTGAGTAAGCCCATCGTGAGAAGCTAATTGATATAACTCCTCATGAAAAGCAGTTTCTATATCATCCTTAAATATAAACTTAAGTGCTATGTCCCCAACAAGTATTCTATCTTCATCTTGAAGAACTTTTTGCTCTATTCTTTGCTCATTCACAAATGTTCCATTTGTGCTTTTAAGGTCAACTATCATTACCTCTTCGCCACGAGAAATAAGTTGAGCATGCCTACGAGAAACATGAGGGTCATTGAGATGTATATCAACACCTTCTTCTCGGCCAATTACCATAACCGGCCGATCAATAAAAAATACCTTACCTAAATTGGGACCGGAAATAATAATAACACAAGCACCTCTACCTTTTTGACCTGGTAGTTCTTCTTTTTTTTGTTTTATTTTTACTGTTTTAAAAACGTCACCCTCAGTCATATCAAGGGAATAAATTATATTTTAATAAAAAACAAATATTTTTAAAAAAATACTCTCCCCTCTTCACTAATCAAATATAAAAATTACCATTATTAAGTATACTATAACTTTTTTTTTTTTCAATACTTGTTTTAAGGCTTTAAAGGTATTATACTTAAAAAGGTGTTACTTAGTTTTTTAGAAATACCTATTGCCAACAAGAAATGCAAAACACTTATATCAGGGAAAGAATCAGGATTAGCAATGTAATATAACGTGCATTTAAAGAGATATGTAGACGCAGAAGAGAAATGAGCTGTTTACCAACATAAAAGATTGTTAATCGCACAATTTACACCATACTCACTCGCTTAAATAATAATTATTGTGGCTACACCCTTAAAAGAATTTACACAATTTATCCGACATTACCGATTTAGACTTAACAGTAATTACCCCGTAGGGGAACCAAGAAAAAAGCTTAAAAGTATAATAACCCTAATCTCCCCATTACCTATTATTACTTTTTTAGAAGATAAAAACTTACCTACATTCCTTCAGTAAAGATTAATCCTTTACTGAAGGAAGAAATATTTAAAGATAAACCTATGGCTATCTACTGATGAAGGTATAAGAATAAACTTAAGTTATTATATCAAGGACACTGTTGGAATAAACCAAGAATGATTATCGTAGTAAAACAATCAATTATAAAAAAGCCACAATGCAAAGGCAAGCTCTTTTTTAGAACTTCCCCATACTAAAATACTGTTTCCAGTTATATGTTACCAGCTTAAAACTCTCTGCGTTAAAAATCTAAAGAATTTATCGGAGGAAAGCTTTTCAGAAAATCGCATCAAAAAGTTTAAATATGAGTTCGGTAAGGAAGATTTCTGTTTACATAAATTTTATACCACAGAACGAGCATTTATGATGGTGTTTATTGCTTATAATCTACTTAGTCTTTTTTAGACAATCAGTATTAAAACAAAAGATCAGCCTGCACTTTTCCCTATTAGGCTCAAATGTTTTTGCATTAGGAAGCTATATTCTAAATAATGGCAAAAAAGAAATATTGAAAATGTGAGTTGCATTTAAACGTAGGTAATACTTGGATGTATTGTTCTTAAAGAATTAGTTTATCTAACTACTCCCTTTCCTATAAAAATATAGTTTATACTACAAAATATGGTCTAAAAGATTATACAAAAAATTTGAGAAAAGTGAATACGTAAAGGACAGAAGGAAAATATTTCCCTTCCATCAATAATTTTATGACCCACTAATTTTAGATTTTAAAAGATAATCAAACTCTGCATTTAACCAATCTCCCACTTTTTTATAACGAAGATTAGTTGCACGTAAAGTATGAGGAATAATACTTACAGTAAAATAATTGGTAAATACCTTTTGAACGGTAAGACTTATACCTTCTAAAGCTACAGAGCCTTTATCTACAAGGTATCGCTTAAAAATTAAAGGGAAAACAATATTTATAAGACTATAGTGAACAGTTGAATTTATACTTTTTATCTTTAGTTCGCTATCTATATGACCTAAAATAAAATGCCCACCCAACTTATCTCCTACCCTTAAAGATGGTTCTAAATTAACGTAGGAACCTATTTTTACTCTCTTAAGGTTAGTGGTATCAAGTGTATCTTTAACTACATCAAAAAAAATTAAATCGCCTTTTTTATCCACCAAGGTTAAACACACACCGTTTACCGCTACACTATCTCCTAAATTTACTTCTTTAGAAACTTTAAAAGATTCAATTACTATTTGCCACAAACCGGCTTTCTTATTAATCTTTTTTATCCTTCCTACTTCCTGAATAATACCTGTGAACATAAATCTAATTTAGTTTTTCTACGAAATCCTTTATCCTATCTATTCCCTTTTCAATATTCTTGAGAGATGTCGCATAGGATAATCTAATATAATCATCCTTACCAAAAGCAATACCTGCTACCACTGCTACGTTTGATTCTTCCAAAAGCATCTCGGAAAATTGCAAGGAGTTTTCTATTACTTTCCCCTTATAACTTTTACCCAACAATTCTTTTATACAAGGGAAAACGTAAAAAGCTCCCTTTGGTTTAAAACAGCTTATTCCTTTAATAGAATTAAGTTTATTTACGATATAGTCTCTTCTCTTAGCAAATTCTTCTACCATCTTATCTACACAATCCTGCGGACCGGTTAAAGCGGCTAAAGCTGCCTTTTGTGATATAGAAGTAGGATTAGATGTGGAATGACTCTGCAAACTACTCATCGCTTGAATAATCTTTTCCTCAGCACAAGCATAACCTATCCGCCAGCCAGTCATAGCGTATGCTTTAGATACCCCATTTACTAAAATGGTAAGATCTTTTATCTCTTCTTTTAAAGAAGCAATGCTTACAAACTCTATGTTATCGTATAAGATTTTTTCGTATATCTCATCGGATAAACAAAAAATTCTATGTTTCAAAATAACTTTAGCTAACTCTTCTAATTCCTCTCTCAAATACATCGTTCCTGTAGGGTTGGAAGGGGAATTCAAAATAAATAATTTACTACGAGGTGTAATTGCTTTTTCTAACTGTTGAGAAGTGACTTTAAAATCATTTTTTTGCTCAGTTTCTATTACCACTATCTTTGCTCCCGATGCTCTAATCATCTCAGGATAACTAACCCAGAATGGTGAAGGCAATATTACCTCATCGCCTTCTTGACACAATGTTACTATCGCGTTAAAAATGGCGTGCTTTGCCCCACAAGAAACGATAACCTGATTCTCTCTATAAAATAAATTATTTTCCTCTCTTAATTTCTTGCATATAGCTGATTTTAACTCTATAATACCGCTAGCAGGAGTGTATTTAGTAAATCCTTCCTCAATTGCCCTTTTAGCTGCTTCTTTTATATGAGTAGGTGTATCAAAATCAGGCTCACCCGCACCAAAACCAATTATATCTCTACCCTCCCTTTCTAACTGTTTTGCTTTTGCTTCTGTAGCTAAAGTAACTGACTCTTTTATTGAATTTATCCTTTTAGAAATAATCATAACCCCTCCCTAAGAGTTTATTTAACACTTTGTTTTGCAATTAGATAGGCGGCACAACCAGCACCAAATCCATTATCTATATTAACTACCACCAAACCCGGACTACAGGAATTAAGCATGGTCATAAGAGAGGATTCTCCTTTACTACCATAACCGTAACCTATAGATGTGGGAACTCCAATTACAGGTAAATCCACTAAACTTTTAACCAAGGTGGGCAATATCCCATCCATCCCTGCTACAACAATTATGCATTTCACTCTCTCTTTAACCATTCTCTTTAAAGGTTTAATTAACCTATGCATACCAGCCACACCTACATCGTAATCGTAAAATACTTGACAACCTAAAAGCTGAACAGTAATACGTGCTTCCTCACCTATACAAATATCAGAACTACCCGCACTTAATATCCCAATACTAACAGGTAAATATTTTATCTTATAGTTTTTTTTCTTCAACACTATCATTCGTGCATTCTGGTAATACTCAAAAATAAATTTTTTGGGTATGTTTTTTCTTATAAATTCTATGCGTTCAGCATTAACTTTTGTAGCACAAGCTACACCATTATTTTCTACCATCCTTAACAAAAGTTTAGAAATAACCTCATCGGATTTACCTATAGATAAAATAAACTCTGGGATTCCTGTTCTCTTATGCCTAAATATATCCAATTTCGCAATATCTTTTATATATTCTATTTTACCCATTTTTAATCTCTTTAATTCTCTCAATTACTCTTTCCATCACTTCCTCTAAACCCATAGCTCTTGAAGCTTTAACCAACACAGTATCACCGTTTTCTAATAAATTGACAAGAGATTTTACCGCTTTTTCTTTATTTTTACAATAAATAATATTTTTTATGTTTTTTTTCTTAGCCCCATTAACCATAAATTTAGAAAGTCTTCCTATAGCAATTAAAAAATCTATTTTCAACTCCCCACACAACTTACCTATAAGATAATGGAATTTTTCTTTATGGCTACCCAACTCTAACATATCTCCTAAGATAACAATCTTTCTTTTAGCGGGTAAATTATTAAAGGCTAAAATAGCTTCTCTCATTGAATCAGGATTGGCATTAAAACAGTCATTTATAAACCTAATACCTTTTATTTCTACTAACTGAAAGCGTAAAGGTAAAAAGGTAAAATTTTCTAAGAGTGGTTTTATTTCTCTAAGCTTAAAACCAAAGTAACTACAAGCTATACTAATTGCTCCTAAAGCATTATAAACATTTCTATAAAAAAGCGTATTTAAATTTATTTTGAACTTACCATTCAGAATAAAACAAAGATATTTATCTCTAATCTCTATATTAGTTGCATAAAATTTAGCTTTGTTTTCAATACCAAAGGTAACTATTTTTCTCCTACCGCATACTTTTTTTAATCTATCAAAGTATCTATCATCTAGATTAAGAAAAGCGTAACCATCGTAAGGTAAAGATTCTAAAAGTTCAGATTTCTCTCTAAACACGTTGTATTCCTTTCTCAAGAACTCTAAATGGGTCTTACCTATATTTGTTACCAATCCTAAATTTGGCCGAGCAATACAACATAACCTTTTTACACCGCCAAGGATATTAGTTTCCATCTCCTGAATAAGCACTTCCGTATTACTATTTATAGAAAAAATAGTCAAAGGGACACCTACAAAATTATTGAAACTAGCCAAAGACTTAACTACATTAAATCTAAAAGATAGTAGATGAGCTAAAATCTCTTTAGTTGTGCTTTTCCCATTAGAACCGGTTATCCCTACAACTTTAACTCTAAATTTTGACCGATAATAACTTGCTATATCTCCTAAAGCATCCAAGGTATTCTCTACTTTTATAAAGGGTTTATCTATATCTAATTTCTTAGATACCAATGCTAATTTAGCTCCTTTATCAAATGCTTGCTTAACAAAATTGTGCCCATCAAAATTCTTCCCTTTTAAAGCGATAAATAAATCACCTTGTTTTAAGGTACGGCTATCTGTAGAAATATTTTCAATTATTCTCTCTCCTCTCGGAGGGTAATTAAATAATAACCCTTTAGTAGCTCTAATTATCTCATCAATACTCAATTGCTCCATAACTAATTTATTTTGCCTAAAGCTATAATTTACAAACTATCTAAAAATAGTAATTTTACCCCGCAAATAATAAATAATAACTCCCTCCACCAAGAATGGAGGGAGTTGAAATTCATTAAATTGTATTTAAATTGAACTAATTACTTGCCAAGAATTTTATTCTTAACATCCTCTACTGCTTTTTCGGCAGTAGCTTTTAATTGAACTTTTGCCTTTTCAATTAAATCTTTAGCTGAGTGTGAATCTTTATCTAAATTATTTAAAATATACTGGGCTATCTGGATAGCTTGTTGGAATTCTTTAGAGTTATAAAAGGCTTCTGCTTGTTTAATAAGATAATTTATCTTCTCCTGAACAGTGTTAAGCGTCTCTGCGTTTTTGATAGCCTCTTGTGATGATGCCGCTTTTCTTGTACAACCAATACTTATCAATATTAGAAACTTATTAAGAAAATACTTACTAAACCTGATTTTATCTTCATAGCTCACCTCTTTTTAACTTAAAATAAATATTTTAACCAATTTTTATTTCTTATTTTCTTTTCTCAATCTTTTTTCTTCTCTTATTCTCTGTTGTCTAACTTCCTTTTCCCTCCTCTTTGTCTCTTTCTTTTTAGCTTCAAACTGAGCTTTACGTGCTCTTACTACCTCATGAACCTTAGCAGAAAGTGCCTTACCTTTCAAACCTTGTGCTTGAGCCTCATGAACTGCTAAAGCAACAATATTCTTAGCCTCATCCTTAGTCGCCCCGCTATCAATAAGTGTCTTAACTGAAGCCTCTACTACAGAAGCATCCTCCTCGGTTATAGAACCTGATTCCTTTAGCTCTTCTGTTACTTCTTGAGCAATCTCAGAACTCGTTTGCGCATAAACAGCCGCATTAAGTCCAATTATTAAAAAAATTACTACTAAAAATTTTCTCATATTACCTCCCCTTCCCGTTTATTCATATCTACCCGTGCTATTGCTTAGGTGACAATTTCCTAAGGTTATTTATACCTCTAACAACTATAAAAATAGAAAAAACTACTATTAAAAAATCAATCACATTATTTATAAACTGTCCATAATTAAGATTTACTGCCGGTGTATCAGCTGTTGCCTTTTTAAGAATAATCTTTAAGTCTTTAAAATCAACTCCTCCCAGCACCAGACCTATGGGCGGCATAATTACATCGTTAACTAAAGAGTTAACTATTTTACCGAAAGAAGCTCCTATTATAATACCCACTGCCATATCTACAGCATTACCTTTAATGGCGAAATCCTTGAATTCTTTTAAAATAGACATTTATCTCACCCCCCTACTTCTTATTCTTCCTTTAGTCTCTCTTGTATTTTGTAAATTACTCCTGAAGCTATCTCGGGTTTAGGAATACCTAACTTTCGTGCGGAAACTGTAATTTCTGTGGTTTTATCATCTATCTTTTTAAGTTTAAACGTTACATTGGCACCACTAACTTCTGCTTTAATAACACCCTCTTTGCTATCTTCCTTTTTTATTACCCCCATCTGTTTAAGAATCTCTAATCCCAATTCATATGCTCTATCCATGGTTAATCCCAAAGAAACTTGAGCATAATCTTTACCAGTAAAAGTAAATGTTACAGCTACAGGTAAAGCGGCTATACCAGTAAGTATAGAAGCAGCGTAAACTTTAAGACCTTGTATACCAGCAGATTTTAAAGGTTCTGCAATTATTAAAAGAACCAATTGCTGAAGACTATTAATATCTTTATAACTCTTCTCTAAATTTATATCGTAAACCTTAACTGCTTCAGAACCTTCCCCACTATAATCTTTACTAACTATCCTACCTATACCTAAATTCATCAAATCAATCTGAATAGCAATTTCTTTATTTGGTTTTTCCACTTTCTTTTCTTTAGTAGATTCGCTTTTCCCTTCCATTATTTTAAGAGAATCTATATTAAGCTTTCCTTCTTTATTCTTCACCAGCGCTATCTCTTTAAGCTCAAAATCTATTCTTTTAAAATGAACTTTACCTTTAAGTAATGCTCCTAAATCATATTCCACGCTCATTTTGGGAATATCCATAATAATATCTTGAGGGAAACCTTTGGGGTTATACATCTTAAAATTAGAAATTTTTATTGATTGTTTTACTACACTTAGAGAGAAAGCACCGAGACGAGCAGGAGAACCTGCAAGATCGCTTATAACTTTTTCTATAATTGATTTAATAAGAAAATCTCTAACTAAACAAAATCCCAAAATAATAACGATTGCCAAAATTATAATTTTTATTCTCTTAGACATTAAATACCCCCTTTTTCTAAATTCATTAAGATTATATAAAATCTATATCTCTTTTAAAAGAAGATTTGCTGGTGATTCTTCTATCATTTTACCAAAACTTTCTAAACTATCTTTAATTCTTTTCAGTTCCTTTGTGTTTAACACAGGTAGAGAATCAGTTGCATAAGTATCTAATTTATCCATAACGAACTTTATAGTAAGAAAATTTATATCTAAAGCAGGTTGATATGCTGGTGTTCTTGTCCCTTCTTGAACAGAGGTGAAAACCCCTCCTCTGGTTAACTCGTATAGTATATCTCTTACCAACCTTATAGGAATATCAAGGTTACGAGATATTTCCTGGGCAGTGAAAGGTTTATTACCTTGAGCGAAGTTTTTACTTACCATATTAACTATTCGTAAAGTAAGTAATCTTTTAAATAAAAAACTTACATTTAAACAATCTGGCTCAAACTCATAAGTATCTACATTCTGATGGGCAAAAGAAATTTCTGCACCTAAAAGAACCATTCGCCAGCTTAATTGTAGCCATACCAAAAATAAAGGTAAAACGGCAAAACTCCCATAAATAGCATTATACTTAGCTACGCCAATCTGTAAATCTATGTATACCCATTGCATAAGCTGATAAAGTGTCCCTGCGACTATTCCTCCCACTAACCCAGAAGTGAAATTAACTTTTGCGTTGGGAATAAATATGTAGATAAATGTGAATACCACCCAGATAAGCTGTAAGGTAAAAAATCAAGAAAGAATCTTA
>JAMWDA010000019.1 GCA_023818995.1 Candidatus Omnitrophota bacterium | reverse complement strand
TGGGATTTCCGGTAAACTATCTTTCCATTGTTTCAACCACAAAAGAATTTGTTCCCATAAATCAGGTTTGCAAAGATAATCAAATAATTCTTTTCCGTAAAGTAAATAAGTTTTAACACCATAAAATTCACTTAATCTTTTTAGTTCTGGCAAATAATAATTTTTATTCTTTAAAAGGTCTGGATCAATAAAATACATAATCCCTACGAGTTTATCCTTGTGCTTTTTATATAAAGTTTCTAATTTGGTTTCGAAATTAGAAATTTGCCCTCGTTTTTTAGTAGAATCGTGATCATCTCTTACTTTCTGCTCGATGAAGTAATATATTCCTTTGCCCTCATAATATTGGTCCAATGATAAAGAATCTCCATTTTCACCAACAATTGATTTATTAAGAATTGAAAAGTTAAGCTCTCTCAAAATTTCTTCTATCTGGCGGAGGGGGAGGGATTCGAACCCTCGGTCCAGTTTTAGCCGGACACACGCTCTCCAGGCGTGCCGATTAAACCAGGCTCTCGCACCCCTCCAAAATAGCCTATAATATTTTACTTAACTAAAGATGAGAAATCTTTGCCAAGTAATCTACAAATCTCTTTTACATAAGAAAAAAATATTTTCTTAAAATCACCCGTGTTCTCTTCAAATGTATTCCACCAATTCCAATCGCTACCTTCAATTATATAGAAATATTCCAAGGCTTTCTCTTTTATATTTTTATCCTTACATGTATCTATCCAATCTCTAAGTTTCTTTAAAATGACCCAGTTGTTATTATTAGACTTAGAACCTATCCATACACCAAAATCTGTGTTTATCCATGAACCGCTGCTTAATTTTTTCAAAGGCTTGGAAGGGCTATCTAATAAAAACTCTGTAGGTGTAGTAGAAGACAAAATATCGCTATTTTCTAAACCAGAATAAACTACTTCTAAGAACTCTAATCCATTATTCTTGTAGTACTCCCAGGCATTCTCTCCATCCATAATTATTGTAATTACTCTGTTTTTTACCATATCTTTAGCATAGTAATGTATTCTCTTAAAATGCTCTAATAGGTCATTAGCAGCCAACACTGTATCCTCCCAACCTTCATAAACAAAACTTATGGTATCGGAAAGATTCCTATCCCGGAAGAAAATATTTAGTCCATTAAAACTATACGGTTTATAAATTAAATGCCTCTGAGTTTTTATAGTATCGTAAGGGACAAATTCACTAACTAAACTCTTAAAAAGTATACCTTCATCAGCACCTATCCAATTAAAGCCTTGTTTAGTATATAATTTAGCTACATCTTGAGAAATACTTCCCTCTGATGGCCAACTTCCTTTTATATCTTTAGAAAAAACCTTGTTAAAAATCTCTTTAGAACGAACAATATGCCAAATACAATCTTTAGGATAAGAAAATCTTACTAAAGGCTTCTTAAGATAAGGAAACTCTTTTAATACATCATTATCATAAATCAAAGGCATTATAGGATGCATATAGGGTGTTAACGATAATTCTATCCTACCTTTATCTAAAAGCTTACGATAAAGTGGTAATATAAGGGAAAGAATTTGGTATTGTTTATTTATTATGTACTCCTTATCATCTTGAGTATAATCTCTACCTTTTTTAATAAGTTCTTGTAGATTCTTATCTTCTTTAATGGTAATAGGATGAAACCAACATAGATTGTAAATAGCTTGTAAGTCTAAAATATCCTGATAGGAGAAATTTGCTTTAATTGATTTTTTCTGATAAAGCTGTATATAACGCGTGTTTGATCTAATAAATCTTTCAAAATTAACGGAGAAAAATCTATCAATAATGAAATTCTTCTCTTTTTTAGTCAAGGATGTTGGTTTCTTTAAAGAGAGTAAACCATAGTAATCCTGAGTTTTATTTTCTGTATAATCTAAAATCTGGTGTAAAAGTATACCACTAAAGTTAAAGGTAACTTTAACCTTATCAAATTGTTCCAAAAATTTTGCCATGCCATAGTAATCCTTAATGCCGTGTAACCTAACCCAAGGTAATATATAATATTTAGAATTGGGTAGTTTATAATAAGGTTGATGCATATGCCATAAAAAAATAACTTTTGTCTTTGTGTATTTCATATCTACCTCCCACGTACACTTCCGAAGTGGACATTGGGTAAAATTATTCTTAATTATACCATCTTACAATTTTTGCTTCAACTTGAAAACAAAATTAGCTAACCAACAATAATTCTCCAAAGAGAGCTTATCCGCTCTGAGATTTAAATCTATGTTAAGATAGCTAAAAACTTCCTTTACCATTTCTTCACCGTAGAATTTTTCTAAAACATTATAAAGTTTTTTCCTGCGTAATGAAAAAGATTGTCTCAATAAATTAAAGAAAAAATCCTCATCAATAACTTTAAAAGCTGGTTCTTTAGAAAAAACAATATCTACTAAGGAAGCATCTACTTTAGGACGAGGATAAAAAGCATATTTAGGTATATCGAATGCAATTTTAACCGAAGCGTAGTATTGGATATAACAACTCAAGAAACCGTAATCTTTAGAATTTTCTTTAGCGCATAATTTTCTAACAAATTCTTTCTGAAAAGTTATGTAAGCTCTTTTTATAACCTCTCTATTTTTAACTAAATATCTTATAAGTTGGTTACTTATATGAAAAGGGATATTGCCAAAAACAACTAAATTTTTGTTTAAAGATTTCAAAGGAAACTTCAAAATATCTTCGTTAATTATTTTTATCTTATCGTTTAAGGCAAACCTATTTTCTAAGAATTTAGCCCAAGATGTATCCACCTCTACACAGTAAAGATAATTAACTTTATCCAATAAAAGTGAGGTGATATCTCCTCTACCTGAACCAATTTCCAATAAATACTCGTTATCAACTTTAAGATAATCTATGATTTTATAAATATACTTTTTATCGTGCAAAAAAATTTGTCCCCAAGATTTTTTCTGTTTCATAAGGAAAGAACCAATGATAATTTAATCGCTTCTAACATAGATAGATAAGAGGGGGTAATTTTCTCTCTCATTAAATCAAAAGCTACACCGTGAGCAGGAGAGGTTCTTATTATTGGTAAACCAATGGTTAGATTTACACCTTTATCAAAGGAAAGTAATTTAAAAGGAATCATTGCCTGGTCATGATATAAGGCAATTACACAATGGTATTTCTCCAATTTGTTTCTTAAAAATACAGTATCAGCTGGATAAGGACCGTACACCGGTTTGCCAAAACCTTCTATTACTTGCTTAATTATTTTTTCTTCTCTCTCAAGAAATGTATCTATACCTGCATGAGGATTAAAGCTGGCAAAAACAACTTTAGGATTTTTTATCTTAAATTTTTTTTGTAGAAAATCATAGACAAGCTCCAAATTATCCTTAATATCATCATAATTAAATTTATTTGATACTTCTCTTAACAAGATATGGCGCGTTAAAAGAACTACTTTTAAAAGAGGAGAAACCATCATCATTGCAAAATTATTTACACCAAAATGTTTAGCTAAATACTCCGTATAACCTTGGAATGATGGTTCAACTAATTGAATCGCTTCTTTGGAAACAGGCGCAGTAACAAGCGCACTTATCTTTTCTCTATCTATTATCTTTAAGGCTTTATTTAGGTAATTTAGACTAGCTTTCCCGCTCAAATAAGAGATAAAACCTGGTTTTATTTTATCTATTTGAGGAGTAGAAGGGTCAATTAATTCAATTTTTCCGCATAATCTCTTAAAACCTCTTACCCGTTCTAAAATTAGCTTATCTCCTACAATAAAAAATAATGTTTTTTTACTTCCCAGTGATTCTATGGCTTTCACAGTAATAAATGCTCCGCAACCGGCAGGATCTCCTATAGTTACTACAATTTTTTTTATCATATAGAGGGTGTACAAATAATCTGTAAAAGATTAAAAAACTCTTTGAAATTTATGGCAAACTTCTTCATCCATATTCTGGCCGTTTCTACCGTGTTTCTATAAATCTAATTATTCTCTACGTAAATCTTTATTTCTGCTTTCTTGACTAATCCCTCCATCCATTGGTTAAAAGTCTCTTTAAATTTCTCTTCGTAAAGATAATCTCTTATCTGAGAAGATACTTCTTCTAGGGACTTCTGATAAGGAGGAATAACTTTTTCTAAATAAATCAAATAATAAGTATCATCCATAAGAAAAATGGTAAATTCCCCTATACTTATATTCTTTATCGCTTCTTTAACTTCATCCCTTAAACTATCTTCTTCCGAATCCATCTTAAAAAAAATATCTTTGTAAGAATTATTCGTTCTCTCTATCCCCTCGCTTTTTATCTTCTCACCTACTAATTCTAAAAAATTCCGTTTATCCGATTTAGCTATCCAACATACGTATTTGGTGGAAGAATTGTATTTGGAAAGATTATCTTGATAATAAGCTGTAATCTCTTTAGGAGAAACTTTTATTTTAGAGTTAACGTACTTATTGATAACCTCTTGAATAATAAAATTATCCTTAATCCTTTCTTTTATATCATTTAAGCTCAATCCTTCTCTTGACAAAACTGTCTCAAACTCTATATAATTAGGATAGCTGGAAGCTAACTGATTTAACTTTGCCTCTACCAAAGTATTGGGTATAAGTATATTATCCTTCTTAGCTAACTGAATAATTAATCTCTCCTGAATAATCTGTTCTAATAGCTGGCTTTGTATATCATTAATATCTTCATTGATACCTAAAATCTTAACATAATTTTCCAAATCCTTTAAAGTTATTACCTCATTATTTACTTTAGCTAAAATCCTATTGGTTTGCTGAGAGTAAATATTGAATTCTAAAAATAAAAATGTAGTAACAAAAAAATATTTTATTAACCGATTAACTCTCATTTAAATCTACCCCCTTTATAACAAATTTTTAAATTTTATAGTTCGTATAAGCCTTTAAATATTCTATCTCTTGCTTAAGCAATCGGCAATACAAATCAAATCCTACCATCCATATAAAACCATGCTGTTGTGGTCCAAGTATGTTACCCGCTCCCCTTAATTCCAAATCGCTCATCGCTACATCAAAGCCGGCACCTAAATGTGAAAATTCTTGTATGAGTTTTAGTCTCCTTTGCACATCGCTTTCTAAAGTATTCCACGGTGGAATCAAAAAATAAGAGTATGCTTGAATATTGTATCTGCCCACCCTACCTCTCAACTGGTGTAAATCCTCTAACCCAAATCTATGGGCATCGTTAACGATTATTGTATTTGCTGAAGGTATATCTATGCCAGACTCTACGATAGCGGTAGATAAAAGGCAATCTATCTTTTTAGATATAAAACTCAACATAGTCTTCTCAATATCTCCTGAAGACATCCTTCCATGGACTACTCCTATCCTTACTTGGGAAGGAAGAATTTCTCTAAGCATCCTTTCTATCCGATAGATAGTCTCTATACGGTTATGGATAAAAAATACTTGACCATTACGTCTAACTTCTCTGTTTATCGCTTCTTGAATTATTTGATGAGAAAATTCTGCTACTTTAGTCTTTATAGATAAACGTTCTTGGGGAGGAGTTTTAATAATAGAAATATCCTTTATACCAATTAGTCCCATATAAAGTGTTCGTGGTATAGGAGTTGCTGTAAGAGTTAAAACATCTATACCAACTTTTAATTTTTTTATTCTTTCTTTATGAGCTACCCCAAAACGTTGCTCCTCATCAACTATTAGTAAACCTAAATCAAAAAATTCTATATCAGAGGATAATAATCTGTGCGTTCCTACGATAATATCAATTCTACCTTGCTTAAGTTTTTTAACTATCTCCTTCTGTTCAACAGGAGATTTGAATCGGGAAAGCATCTCCACATTTATAGGAAAATTACCAATCCTCTTCTTTAAACTCTCGTAGTGCTGGTAAGCTAAAATTGTAGTAGGCACTAAAAAAGCTACTTGCTTAGAATCCATAACTGCTTTAAAAGCTGTGCGCATAGCTACCTCTGTTTTACCGTAACCAACATCACCGCAGATAAGTCTATCCATACAGCGATTCGATTCCATATCTTTTTTTACCTCCTCCGTAGCCTTTCTTTGGTCTTCTGTTTCTTGGTAAGGGAAAGAAGCTTCAAATAATTTCTGCCACTCTGTATCCGGTGAATATTTAAATCCTCCTTGGAGTTGGCGTTCTGCCTCTATGCGAAGAAGCTCCATCGCAAAATTTTTAACTCCCTCTTCCACACGTTTTTTCGTTCTATACCATTCCTTAGAACCAAGTGTGCTAAGTCGGGGTGGTTTTAGAGTAAAACTTACATACTTCTGAATGAGATGTATATCTTCTCTTGGAACATAAATCTTATCTTTATTCGCATACTCTATCTCAAAAAAATAATCTTCCTTATCCTTCACTCTTATCTTTTTTATTCCCAAGAATTTCCCTATCCCATAATTAATATGCACAACATAATCACCACTCTTTATTCTTAAAACTGCATCCAAAGGTATATCTTCAGAGTATTTTTTGTATCTCTTTAAAAAAGGAATAACAATAAGGAAATCGTAATCGGCTATTTTTCTATTAAGATTCTTATCAAAACTGTATATTTTACTTACCACATCAAAATCCCACTCCACTCTTACCGGTAAAGTAAAATTAACAGGAAATATCTCTAAAGTATCTCCCTTAACAGAAAAATCTCCTTCCTCGTTTACAGAATCGTATCGCTTATATTCCAAGCGCACTAATTTCTCCAATACATCATTTAGAGATATTTGTTTGTGAACATAAATTTTTAAGGTATCAACCATTAAAACCCCGTGGTCACCTAAAGATAACCATCACCAAAATTTATAGATTTAATAGCATTTACTGAAAAGATTTACGAAATAATAAGATTATTGCTGAAGCTATATAAATTGTGGAGTATATACCGGAAATGAAACCAACTAAAAGAGTAAAAGAAAAACCCCTCAACACCTCCCCACCTAATATAAAAATAGCCAAAGTTACGATTATGGTGGTAAAAGAAGTGATAACTGTTCTAGATAAAGTTTGATTTATCGCACTATTGATAATATCTTTTAAGGAAACTTTCTGCATACGGGGAACTAATTCTCTAATACGGTCGTAAATAACAATAGTGTCGTTTATAGAGTAACCGGCAATAGTTAAGAGGGCAGTTATAATAAGTAAACTAACCGGATACCCAAAAAATACAGCAAAACCTAAGCTTACTAACACATCGTGGAAAAGAGCAATAACTCCTGCTAGAGCAAAATCAAAATGTTTGAATCGTAAAGCAACGTATATAAGTATACCTGCTAAAGAGAAAATTATCGCAAAAATCGCTTTCTTCTTTAAAAGCTTACCTACACTTGGTCCTACGGTAGTTACATTTAACCGCTCAACAGAAGAGAAATTTTCTTTAAGTATACTTTCTACCTGATTAGTTATATCTTCCTTGCTCTTTATAATAATTCCTCCCTCAATATCCCTAAACTCCTGAAGAGAAATACCACTTAATCCTTTCTGAGTAAAAAGATTTCTTAACGTCTCTATACTTTTAAACGGTGCTATTTTATACTCTAATACTTGTCCACCAGTAAAATCTACACTATAAGCTCTCTCCTTAAGAGATATAAATCTACCCATGCCAACGATAATTAACACAAGAGAAATCAAGAGGCACAATTTACCTATTTTAATAAAATTTATGTGGGAGGAACTCATAAATTTCATCATAGATATTCTTTTAAGATTACGCCTAAGAAGAAAAGCAAAGATAGCTCTTGATACAAAAACTGCCGTAAACATACTCACTACGATCCCTAAAGAAAGGGTGGTAGCAAACCCTCTTATTGGTCCTGTCCCATAAAGAAAAAGAAAGAAGGCAGCAATTAAAGTAGTAATATTAGCATCAAATATAGTTACTTTAGCTTTATCAAAACCGTTTCTTATAGCTAAACTCAAAGGTTTACCTAAATTCAACTCCTCTCTTATCCTCTCAAAAATTAACACATTACTATCTACAGCCATGCCAAAGGTAAGAGCTATACCAGCTATGCCGGGAAGTGTTAAACTGGCGTTAATTAGACTCAATCCACCTAAGATGAACAATAAGTCTAAAAGTAAACATAAGTTAGCAATCACACCACACAACCTATAATAGAAAATCATAAATAGAGCAACTAAAAATGCCCCTAATATAATAGAATTTATACCTCTTCTTATAGAATCTGAACCTAAAAGAGGGCCAATAGTTCTTTCCTCTTCTATTTTTAAAGAACAAGGTAAAGCTCCTGCTTTTAGAACCAAAGCTAAATCTCTCGCTTCTGCTACGGTGAATTTGCCGCTAATCTCTGCATTACCACCGCTAATTGGCTCTCTGATATAAGGAGCACTTTTAACCTTGCCATCAAGAAGTATCGCTAATCTCTTACCTACGTTCTCTTTAGTTATCTGAAAAAATTTATTCGCTCCTTCAGGATTAAGCTCCAAAATAACGTTAGGAAACATGCGATTATCAAAACCGCTTTGAGCATTCTTAAGGCTTGCTCCTGTTAAAGAAGCCTCTTTATGTAAAAGCATATGCTTATCCTCAAGCTCAAGTAATTCGTAACCTTCAGGAATATTACCTTCCAAGGCTTGTTTTAATTTTTCCTCGTCTTCCTCTACTAATTTAAACTCTAAAAGCGCAGTCTGACCAATTATTCTTAATGCTCTGTCTCTATCAACTTCACCAGGTAGTTGGATAAGGAGGTTATCTTTACCTTGAACTTCAATGTAAGGTTCTTTAACTCCTAAAGCATCTATTCTATTCCTTATAATTTCTCTTGCCGTTTCTATAGCATCCCCTACACTCTGAGGAGGCAAATTAGAAGTATCTGCTCTCAAAAGAATATACATACCACCTTTTAGGTCCAATCCCAATTTAAGCTTATTTTGAGGAGGATAGATGTATAAACAGCTTAAAACAATTAATACTAAAATAATAAATAACCTAAATTTTAAATCATTCGCTCTTAACATCTTTTTTCTTCTTCAAATAAGAAATACAATTTTTATCTACCTCTATCTTTGTATTATCATCCACTCTCAATACAAAGGTTTTTTCCTTAACATTAACCACTACCCCGTGAATACCACCTATGGTAACCACCTCATCATTCTTGGTTATACTCTCAATCATCTTTTGATGTTCCCTCTGTTTTTTTTGCTGAGGTTTTATTAGCATAATGTAAAAAAGAAAGAGGAAAAAAAGTAAAGGTAAAATTTGAATAAAACCAACACTTGGATTGGAAGGCATAAATCCTCCTTTCTCTAAAATAAATTTATTGGGATACGATCTTAGAACTGTTTAAAGATTTACGGTATCTTTTAACCAAAGATACCACTGTTTCCGTAGGCAAAGCTCCTTTTCCTGACCACTTCTCGTATTTTTCTAAATCTACTTTCAAAAGACCTCTTTTAGGGTCATAATAACCAATCTGCTCTACAAATTTTGAGTCTCTTGCTCTCCTTCTCTCCATAACTACCATTTTAAAATGCGTTCTACCCTTTACTGATTTACCCGGTCTCATCAAACGTATTCTTAACATCCTTAAAAACCTCCTTTTTTATTTCCACCTAAGAGGTGAAGACACCTCTCGCTAAAATCAAAGCGATTAACTGTGCCTTGGCTTTATTAATCGTTTCTTTATATTCATTTTGCGGTTTAGAATCCGCTACTATTCCCGCACCTGCTTGAATATAAGCGTAGTTATCTTTAAAAATAAGCGTTCTAATTATTATACAAGTATCTAAGGAATTTGTGAAGGAAAAATATCCAATACAACCAGCGTATATTCCACGAGAGCACGGTTCTAACTCATTGATAATCTGCATAGCTCTTACTTTAGGTGCACCGGTTACTGTACCAGCGGGAAAACAAGAACAAAGGGCATCAAACATATCCTTCCTCTTATCCAACATACCTTGCACCTCACTAACGATATGCATAACATGAGAAAACCTTTCTATCTTCATAAATATAGGAACTTTAACCGTTCCTTTCTCAGCTACTCTACCCAAATCGTTTCTACCTAAATCTACCAACATCGTATGCTCTGCTCTTTCTTTAGGGTCATCTAAAAGCTCCTTCTCTAAGACTAAATCCTCATCTTCTGTATTACCCCTTCTTCTTGTCCCGGCAATTGGTCTTGTTATTAACGATCTTTTTTCGCATCTTAGAAGCATCTCCGGTGATGACCCTACGATATCTATATCGTTAAAATTCAAATAAAACATATAAGGCGAGGGATTAAGTAACCGTAGATAGCGATAAACTAAGAAGGGGTCACCAGTAAACGGCAATTTAAATCTCTGAGAAAGAACAATCTGTATCGCTTCTCCCTGGGTAATGTATTCTTTTGCTTTAACTACTGCTGAGAGAAAGTCCTTTTTCTTAAAATTAGAGTTTAAAGAAATTTTCCTAAGTAAACTATTAATTTCTCTCTCAGATGAAGGAATAGATAATAAAGGTAGGTTTTGGGGAACAATTATATAATTTATTACCTTTTTTATCTCTTCTACTTCTTTATTATACCTATATACTAAATTATCTTTTTCTTTAAGATAAAGGAAAGAAAGTAACTCTATCTGTTTCTTAAGATGGTCAAAGATAATAAGAAAACGTGGTAGAATAAAATAACTATCAAAATAATCATCTTCTTTCTTTAAGTTACCTACCGGCTCATAAAATTTTATTACATCGTAACCTAAATAACCAACGAACCCACCAAAAAAGCGAATATTCTCTTTTGGCCAGATACGAAAATCACTCATAAATTTTTTTAACTCGTAAAGAGGTTCGTGTTGAGTAATAAACTCCTTCTTCTCTTTATCTATATCTATATATATATTCCTATCTTTACTTTTGAAAATAGCTAAAGGCTTAAACCCAATAAAAGAGAACCGAGAAATTTTTTCCTCTCCCTCTACTGATTCTAAAAGAAAGGTATCCTCTTTATAAACCTTCTTTATACGAGAGTATATAGAAAGAGGCGTAAGATAATCACAGAAGAACTTACAGGAAAAGACTATAAGATTCTTTTTAGAGGCTACTTTAAGAAAGTCTTTTAAACAAGGAATTACTCTCATTATTTAACCAATTCCACCCGGCGGGTGGAAAAAGGGTTCTAAAATAACTCGCGGTAGAAACAGCTTCGGTTACCTGTATGGCAAGCTACACCTTTTTGTTTTACCAATACTAACACAGCATCTTTATCGCAATCGTAATATATATTATAAACCTTCTGGACATTACCGCTCGTTTCTCCTTTTCTCCACAAAACTTTTCTTGAACGAGAATAGAAACAGGTTCTTTTTTCCTTTAAAGTAATTTTTAATGCCTCCTTATTCATATAGGCAAGCATAAGCACATCTTTGGTTTCTTTATCCTGAACAATAACGGGTATAAGTCCTTTATCATCAAATTTCAATTTTGGTAACCTTTTCAAATCTAATATTTTAATACTTTTTTTTGAATTACTACACTCTTTCATATCCTTACCTCTACTCCTTTCTTTCTAAGGTAATTTTTAACCTGCCTTATAGAAAACTTGCGGTAATGAAAAACCGACGCGGCCAAAGCGGCTGTTGCCTTAGTTTCAGAGAAAACTTCAAAAAAATGGGATAACTTCCCTGCTCCTCCTGAAGCAATTACAGGTATACCAACTTTTTGAGAAACCTCCTTAGTTAAAGCTATATCGTAACCTTTCTTTGTCCCATCGTAATCCATACTGGTGAGAAGTATCTCTCCTGCACCCAAACTTTCTACTTTTTCTGCCCACTTAACAGCGTCAATACCAGTAGGAGTCCTACCACCATTTATGTAAACCTCCCATTTAACTGGCTTTTTACTATCCAAATCAAATTTACAAGCTTTAGCATCAATAGCTACCACAATACACTGACTACCAAAAATATTACTTGCCTTTTGTACGGTAGCGGGATTTTTGACCGCTATGGTATTTAAAGAAACTTTATCTGCACCAGCTAAAAGTAAATTGCGGATATCATCTGTAGTCCTTATACCACCTCCTACAGTAAAAGGCATAAATATAACTTCGGACACCTTCTTTACCACATCTATAGTAATTTTACGTTTCTGGAAACTTGCTGTGATATCTAAAAAAATTAACTCATCCGCTCCCTCTTTATCATAAGTAAGAGCATTCTCCACAGGGTCACCGGCATCCTTTAAATTCACAAAATTAACCCCTTTAACTACTCTTCCTTCATTAATATCTAAACAAGGTATAATTCGCTTAGCCAACATAGGTTAACAAATTAATTTTTAAAATTATACCACAAACTAATAAGAGTTAAAAATTAAAATTTGCATTATTTATAATAATCGGTTAAAATTAATAACTATGGATAAAGAAAGAATGAAAGTTGTATTAGATACAAACATATTCGTTAACCCTGATTCAAGAAGGATATGGGGAGAAACTCCTCAACAGGCACTAAATAACTTTTTAGAGCTATTAAGTAAGAAAAATAATATAAAATGTTTTATGCCTCCTTCTATATACGAAGAACTTACCAAATTCATAGATACCCAAGCTATATCCTCTAAAATTATCCTTATTGAAAGAAAACCTCCTTCCAAATACGAAATTAATATCCCTAGCCTTCTCTTCTATGAATTTGTAGAAAAGATGAGAAACCGTATAAATAAAGGATTAAGGGTAGGAGAAAAATATGTGCGTAAAGCACTATTATCGGGTAAAGAAGAAGAATTAATAAAGAGTCTAAGAGAAGAGTATAGACTTGCCTTAAGAGAAGGGATAATTGATAGTAAAGAGGATGTTGACCTCCTTATTTTAGCTAAGGAGTTATCCGCCTACTTAGCCACCTCAGATAATGGTTTAATCTTTTGGGCTGATAAATTAGGCATTAGCTGTATATCCACACAAGAAATAAAAACCATAATAGAATAAAGCCTTTTTACACCCAGCGGGTGTAATAGGGGGTAAGAAAAAAATACCCCTGAAAGAGAACTCTTTCAGGGGTATTAATTTTTTACTGGAAACCGCTAAATTAGAAAGAAACTTTTAAAGATGCGAGTGTCTGAAAAGCTCCTTTATCGTTTAAATCTGTAAATAACTTGCCAGGCTTAAAATAATCTACATTTAAGCCAAGTTTAACATCCTCAGTGTAGTCGTAATCAAGGGTAAAATCAATCTCATCCCCAATATGCTTTTTATCAGAATCCAATTGTCCTAAAGTTGCTAACAAATAACTATAATCACTAGCATAAACTCCTATCTTCTTCCACAATTTTGCTCTTACATAATTAAGGCCTAAACTAATATCTTCTCTTGGCTTAAGAGTTAAACCTAAAACTATAACACTACCGTTGGTATTAACAAAAAGTGCATTCATAATCCTACCACTAGTTACTGATTCGTACATTGGGTCCCAATTCTCTGAACAAGCACCATAACCAATCTGAATAACTGGTGACCACTCTACATTAGGTATAGCATATTGAGCACCAACACTGAAAGCAATATCGCTTCTTGCCTTACCATCAGCACGCATAGGTGCGGGTGATAATAACAGAAAACTTGCCGGATCAGTTTCCCCTTTACCATACTGATAGATAAACTCGCCGGATAAACCCAAATTCTCTACTGGCTGAGATAATAACCTTATCCCCACATTACCTACATCACCACCTTCAAATATCCCTGCAGGTGTTTGTTTATCTGTCTCCTTGTAAACAAAATATAGCTCACCTAAAGTTTGAGGGAGAATACCCGAGCTTAAATAGATAGCTAAAATATCACTATCATCGTCAGAATCACCATCACCTTCATATGGCTTTAAATAAGCTAAAGTTAAATTAGCTTTAATATCAGGATTGATATCGTATGTGGCTACTACACCTTCAAAAGATTTATCCGGGCTTAAATCACCTATGTAATTTGTATTCCCCCATCCCAATACATTCCCTCCAAAAGGCGATGTACTATCTGCTGTTCTATTAGTATCAGGGTCAC
>JAMWDA010000018.1:11389-14138 GCA_023818995.1 Candidatus Omnitrophota bacterium | reverse complement strand
TATTTTGATAATCTAAAGAAATAATTTTCTTCTGTAATTTCCTCTACTTTTCTCTTGCATTCAGGGCATAAACCATTATCTAATTGTGCTTCTGTCCATAGAGATTCACAGGGAATACAATAAAAACCACGGTAATTAGCTTTATAGATATCACCTTGTTCAAAAAGATAGCTAATAACTTCTTGAACAACCCTTATATGAAAGTCTTCAGTAGTGCGAATAAAGAAATCGTAAGAAATATTTAATCTATTCCATAATTCTTTGAAGCTATTTACTACTCTATCTATAAAATAAAGTGTGTCTTCGTTACATTCATCAGCGGTTAGCTTAATCTTTTCTCCATGCTCATCTGTTCCCGTAAGGAAAAATACTTCCTCATCTTTTAATCTTTTAAATCTTGCTACACAATCTCCAATAATATTAGTATAGGCATGGCCTATATGAGGTGAAGAGTTAACGTAGTATAAAGGAGTAGTAATATAAAATTTACTCATCTTAAATTTTATCTTCGGAATCTTTATCCTCAAAAACTATCTTATCCAAGCGACCATCATCAAATTCTACATAAACCGTTCTTTTAAGAACATTGACCGAGATTACTTTTGCTTTACCCTCTGGAGTATCAATTCTATCTCCTTCTCTAGGTAAACCTTTAGCTAATTCTTGATAATTCTTATACTCGTAGGAAAGACAACACATTAACCTTCCACAGATTCCAGAAACCTTAGAAGGATTTAAGGGTAATTTTTGCAACTTAGCCATTTTGATACTTACCGGTTCAAAATTCTTTAAAAACAATGCACAACACAGTTTCCTACCACAAGGACCCACTCCCCCAAAAATTCTTGTCTCATCCCTTACGCCAATCTGGCGCATCTCTATCCTTACCTTAAATTCTTTTGCTAAATCCTTAACCAATTCTCGGAAATCTACTCTTCCTTCAGCAGTGAAATAAAAAACTATCTTCTTTTTATCAAAAGAATACTCTGCCTCTACCAATTTCATCGTTAAATTGTGCTTACCTATTTTCTCCTCACATATTTTTATAGCTTCTTCCGCTTTCTTCCTATTATCATTAATACATTTAAAATCTTCTTCTGTGGCTTTTCTTAAAATGCTATTTATCTGCCCTGGCTCGTTATTAACAGCACTTACTTCTAAAACCTCACCGTAATCTAAACCCCTATCAGCCTCAATGATAACATAATCGTTAACCTTTATATCATCAGGAACAAGATAAGTATTTATACTCCCTGCTTCTCTTAACCTAACTAAAGCTATCTTCATAAGCTTTAAAAATTTAACTTTAATATATTAGTGGCTAAATTTAAATTTACATTATCAATAGCATTGTATATTCTTAATAAAACTTCCAACTTTTTCTGAGCTATAGATAGGGGATAATTTATTTTCTTCAGTTTATGGCCATCGTCTCTGATCAATAAATTATTAATATCCGATAAGAAAAAAGATACAATGTAATCACGCATAATCATTATGAGAGATAACAGAAATGAATCTAAATAATCCCTTTCTTTTATATACGGCTCTTTACGATTCAGGATAAAATCCCATATCTCTTTTCTATCCAAAGGAGTAAACTCCTCTTTAATAGGTAAATATATCCTTCTACATCGCGATACGATTGTAGGTAAAATTAGGTCTAAGCGAGAAGATATAAGAAAAATAAAAGAATCAGGAGGAGCTTCCTCAAGAGTCTTAAGAAAAGCATTAGCTGATTCTAAAGTCATTTTATGAGCATAGTTAATAACTAAAAACTTACTTTTAGCTTGAAAACTTTTCAAAAAAAGAAAATTCTGAGCTTCTCTTATATCCTCTATCTTTATATTCTCATTAGAGGATGGAGAAATTAAAAAAACATCGGGATGAACTCGGCGTTCTATCTTACGACAATCGTCACATTTATTACAACCTCTCTCCTCGTAAGCACAGTTTATAAGTTTAATTATATCAAAAATCAATGCTAAATCATCTCCCACTACCAAATATGAGGAAGATAACCTATTATGTTTTTTTAAAATTTGAAAATAATTTACTATCTTTTCCTTATAATTCATATCCTTTTTAATCAACAAGGAAAAAAATGTTCTAAAGTGTGCTTAACCTCCTCAAATACTTCGTTTAAACTCTTATCAGCGTTAATTAAACGGACTCTGGTGGGAAATTTTTCTGCCAGCTTGCGATAACCTTTTCTAAGACGGTAATGAAACTTTAAACACCTCATTTCTATACGGTCTTTTCTCTTTAATCTATTTAACGATTTTCTAACATCGGTATCAAGAATAATGGTAATATCGGGAACTATGCCGAAAGAAAAAGTATTTACTGTTTCCTCTACTATCTTACCTAATCCTAATCCATAACCTTGATATACAAGAGTAGAATCAAAAAATCTATCACATATAATTACATCGTAATTAACAAGAGCACTTTTCAATTTCTCCTCTATAAGCTGTGTGCGCGCTGCTAAGTATAAAAGTAACTCTGTATAATGAGAGATACTATTTTTCTTATCAAGAAGTATAGCTCTGATCTTTTCTCCTATAGACGTAGAACCTGGATCTCTAAAGATAGCAACTCTAAATCCCCTTCTTAATAAGTAATTACATAACAAAGAAATTATGCTACTCTTACCACTCCCCTCTCCCCCTTCAAAAGTAATAAATATCGCTTTCTTCCTCATCTTTAAGCTTTATTTAGGATACCAGCGTGTCTCTCCACTTGCTAA
>JAMWDA010000018.1:0-11379 GCA_023818995.1 Candidatus Omnitrophota bacterium | reverse complement strand
ATCTCTTATTCATTCTTAAATTTTTCCTTTGAAAGATTTTTTCTTCTATCTCTTTGATATTTATCTCTCTCTCCCATTCCTCAATCTTACCAAGGGAATTCTTTAAACCAATAACTCCATCTCCTATTGTAACTTCACTTGGCAATAAAAATATATCTAAGATTAATTTAAGGAGCGCTTTTGCTTCTTCAAAGAATCTCTCCTCTTTAATTGATTTAGTATTGATTTCTCCCATAAGTTCAAATAGAGAGGAGAATGCTAAAGGCATATTGAAATCATCATCCATAGAATCAATAAATTTTTTATAGATTGCTTTAATATTGTCGTAAGAGAAATCTTTCACATATATGTCCTTAAAGTAGCGTAATTGATAGAGCGCAACCTTAATCCTGCGCTTTATACTCATAACTTCACTAAGCTTAGTTTCGTTAAAATCAAGAGGACTACGATAGTGCGCCGTGAGATAGAATAATTTTAAAGTTAACGAAGAGTATTTTTTTACCGCATCCTTTATGGTAATAAAATTACCCAATGACTTTGCCATCTTTTCGCTATTAATAGTCAATAACCCATGGTGTATCCAATAAGATGAGAATGGTTTACCACTAAAAGCTTCTGACTGAGCTATCTCATTTTCATGATGGGGAAAGATTAAATCTAATCCTCCTCCATGAATATCTAAAGTTTCTGTATCAAGGTATCTCTGGCTCATTACCGAACACTCAATATGCCAACCAGGTCTACCTTTTCCCCAGGGACTATCCCAATAGGGTTCATTTAGTTTAGCTCTTTTCCATAAAGCAAAATCAAGAGCATCCTTTTTTAAAGGGTCTTCATCTATTCTAACTCCTGACAACAAATTGTCTATCTTCTTACCTGATAGTTTACCATAGAAAGGAAACTTCCTTACCGAGAAATAAACATTTCCTTCCCTTTGATAAGCAAATCCCTTATTTATAAGCCCACTTATAAACTCTATCATGTAAGGAATATTTTCTGTAGCAAGTGGTTCTATATCAGCAGATGGTATACTTAAAATCTCTAAATCTTTATAATAACTATCTATATATTTTTTTCTCACTTTCTCAAAAGCTTCTATAATAGATATATGGGATTGTAGAGACACTTCTCTTGCTTTATTGATTATCTTATCATCAACATCGGTAATATTCCTTACAAATTTTACTTTAAAACCTAAATGTTTAAAATATCTTCTCATTATCTCAAAAATATAGAGAGACCGCCCATGGCCAATATGACAATCATCGTAAACAGTAACACCGCAGGTATATATCTTTACCTCATCACTCTTAGGTATAAATTCTTCTTTCCTCTTAGTAAGAGTATTGTATATCTTAAGCATATCTGGTCTCTAACATAATCACGACAAAACAAGCAATAGCATCTATACCACCTAATATAGGTAAGTTTTCCTTTGATTTAATCTTTAAGTTAATATTATCTGTATGGAAAATATCCTTTAAAGAAATAACTATTGATCTTTTATAGCTAACTAAACGCGGTTTCTCGGCAACTAAAGTTATATCTATATTAACTATGGAGCAACCTTTTGTTTTATCTCTTACCTCTTTAACGATAGCCCTACTATCTATGCCTTGAAAAGAACTATCCTCAGGAGGAAAATAATCACCTATATCGCCTAAACCAGTTGCTCCTAAAATAGCATCACTTATAGCATGTAAAATTATATCTCCATCGGAGACCGCATCTACTCCAAATCCACAAGGGATACTCACTCCTCCTAAAACTAATTCTTTCTTCTCATCTGTAAAACGATGAACATCAAAACCAAATCCTATACGCAAATTACTCATTCTTAGCTTTCAATATGTATTGGGCAAGAGTTAAATCCTGAGGATAAGTTATCTTGATATTTAAAGGTGAACCATCAATAACTTTCACCTTCTCACCCATCATCTCCACTATTTGAGTATCGTCGTAAACTGCTAAATTACCTAACAATTTATACGCCTTCATAATCAATGATTTTTTAAAAGCTTGGGGAGTCTGTATATAATACAGATCTTCCCTTTCAACTGTTTTCACAGTAATACTTCTTTTAACTTTTTTTAACGCATCCTTAACTTTTATACCCAAAGTTACTGCCGGATAACTCTTAACTGCCTCCATAACTTTTCTAATAAGCTCAGTATCAATAAATGGTCTTGCTCCATCATGAATGATCAAATATTCAATATCTTCCCTTACAAATTTCAAGCCTTGGTAAACAGAATCTTTACGTTCTCTCCCACCACAAACAACATTTACATTCTTCTCTTTTACGTAAAAATTTATCAGAGGGAAAAACTTCTTTCTTGCTACAATTATAATTTGATCGATATCTTTAATATTTTTAAAAACCCTATAACTGTAAAGGAAAAGTGGGCTGCCTCCTATCTTTACAAATGCTTTATCTACCCTTTCCTTTAACCTTTTTCCTCTACCAGCACAGAGAAGAATAACGGCAAATCTCATCCGGCAATCTTAGTAAAAATTATCCGCCCAGTGGGAGACTGTAACACAGATGTTACCTCTACCTCTACATTTTTACCAATCAACCACTTACCGTTTTCTACTACTACCATTGTGCCATCCTCTAAGTAACCAATTGCTTGATTCTGTTCCTTACCTTCTTTTATTAGCTTAAGCATAAATCTCTCACCGGGCAAAAGAATGGGCTTTAAAGCATTAGCAAGGTCATTTATGTTTAATACTTTTACTCCCTGCAGTTGGGCAATTTGATTAAGGTTATAATCTGTAGTTAAAATTTTACTATCCAATACTTTAGCTAATTTAACAAGTTTCTCATCTGCAGGAATCTTACCGTCATCTTCCATTTCATGTATAACTACCTCTACGGTTTGCTCTTTTTTTAAAGAATTAAGAACTTCTATGCCTCGTTTACCTTTTTGTCGTTTAAGATGCTCTGTGGAATCAGCTAAATTCTGTAATTCGTTAAGAATAAAACGAGGAACAATTAATCTAGCCTCTATAAAACCTGTCTTAACGATATCAAGTATTCTACCATCAATTATACTACTTGTATCCACAATGATATTTTCTTCTTTTAATTCCTGTCTTCTAAATTTTACATAGGGAATAATTATACTAAATTCCTCCTTACCTTTTAATCCAAGAGTTATACCTAAATAGATAAAAATAAGGGTAATAACTATTCTTATGGGTAAATCCAATTCTTTCTCCAAATTAAACAAATCTAAAATAGTGCCAAATAGTTTTGCTAAAATAAGTCCTAAAATAATACCGAATACTCCTGCCGATAAGCCTTTTAATGATACCCTTCTTGCTATTATTTCAAAAAATACTATTAAACTTCCCAATATTATTCCTCCTAGGAAATAAAGCCAGGGGTGCTCTCCCCCAAATGTATAAGCTATCCCTCCAAAAATAATTATGAAGAATATTCTTATCAAAGTAAGACTAACCATCTTCACCTCCTAAAAGCTAAGAATTCTTCATCTAAAATATCTTTTATTGAGTCTAATCCTACCAAGCTAAAAGAATATTGGTTACCCTTTGTTTCTTTAAGATTACCTTTTGGTATAAAGCATTTTTTGAAACCTCCTTTCTCAAGCTCTTTAAGCCTCAATCCTATACTACTTACTGGTCTAAGTTCTCCTCCCAAACCTACTTCACCAATAAATACACTGTTTGCATCTACTTCTTTCTCTTGAAAACTGGAAATTATGGAAGTAACCGTGGCTAAATCAGCTGAAGGGTCGGTAATTTTTATACCACCAGCTACATTTAAAAACACATCATAATTAGCCAAAGATATACGTAAGCGCTTCTCCACAGTAGCTACAAGTAAAGAGAAGCGATTAAAATCTAATCCTAAAGCTCTCCTACGGGGAATTCCAAAATTAGTTCTACTTACTAAAGCTTGCAATTCTACAAGCATAGGTTTCTGTCCCTCTACAACACAACTTATACAGCTGCCAGCTATAGGATTATCTTTATGTGGTAATAGAATTTCCGATAACACCTTCGCCTCTCTTAAACCAAAAGATAACATCTCAAAAATTGCTATCTCACCAGTAGAGCCAAATCTATTTTTACTTGCTCGTAATACCCTATACTGCGAAATTGATTCCGACTCAAAGTAAAGAACACAATCCACGATGTGCTCCAAAATCTTAGGACCAGCAATCACCCCTTCTTTAGTAACGTGAGCGATAATAAAAAATGTTATACCTTTAGCCTTAGCTAATCTTGTAAGGAACTCTGCATTATTTCTTATTTGGTTCAATGTTCCTCGAGGAACATCTAATTTGGGGTTATAAACTACGTGTATGGAGTCTATCACCACTATATTGAACTCACCATCCTTTATATGATTATAAATCTCTAAGAGGTTATCTTGGTTAAGAATATAAAGACTATTACAATCTATATTTAACCTCTTAGCTCTTATATTTACTTGGTGAATGGATTCCTCAGCGCTAACGTAAAGGACTTTGTTACTTTTAGATAGGTTGCCTGCTATCTGGAGTAGTAAGGTAGATTTACCTATACCTGGTTCTCCTCCTACAAGAACAACCTCACCTTTAACTAAACCTCCCCCTAAAACTCTATCAAACTCCCCTATCCCTGTACTCACTCTTGATATATCCTCATCTTTCAATTCCCTAATAAGTAAAGGCGGAGATTTATCTAAAAAATCTTCTACGCTCTCTGTTTCTTTATCTTTCATCATCTCATCAAAAGAATCCCAACTCTCACATATGGGACACCTGCCCAACCACTTAACAGATCTATAGCCACATTGATTACAAGTAAACATAAGTTTAAATATCTACTTTGTTTTTACCCTTTTCTCCTTAGGTTTATATAATAATTTCCAAGGATTCTTCTTTATATCTTCTATCAATTCTTCCGTTTTATCGTATAAAGAACTATCGTAAAGAAGCCTACCTACTGTTCCCTGTTTATTTCTTATATCAACTATCAACTCTTTAATCTCTCTACTCGTTTCATTTATATTCATAACTGTCTCCTCTAAAGAACGTCTAATATTGCCTTCGTTAAAGAAATTATCTATTTTATCCACTGCTTTACTAATGGTTCCTACAATATCAAATAGAGGAGTAGAGTTAACACCATCTACTGTGTCTCCTTCTTTAAGAAAATCTTTAAAAGGTGGTGCAGAAGGCATTATTTCCAAATATTTTTCTCCTAACATACTGAGACTATTTATAAAAAATTTGGAGCTTTTAGGAATAAATACTCCCTTAGATATCTTGGCATAAACGTATACTATCACTCCTTCTTTTTCTTCCTTTATCTCCAATTTTTTAACCTCACCAACATCTACACCACAAAACCTTACCGGAGAAGTTACTTTGATACCCTCTACAAATTGGAATCTCACTTTTATTAAATATGTCCCCTTAAAAAATGATATCTCTCGTATAGATATGATCGCGATAAAGAATAGTACTATGGCTATTAAAAAGAAAACACCCAATTTTATCTCTACTAAATACCTACGTAAATCTAATATATTTTTCTTCATTTTTAGACCTCCGTCTCCTTTATAGGTCCTTCTGAGCTACCTCGCAAAAATTGAACTACTCTTTCATCCTTTAATTCCCTAAGCTCATCTTTACTACCTTCAAATATAATTCTACCCCCTAAAAGGAAAGCTAACCGGTCAGCTAATTTCAAACCAACTTGTAAATCGTGTGTTACAATTATAGAAGTAACAGAAAACTTCTTATGCAAATCTTCTATAAGGGTCACTATCTTATCCACAGCTATTGGGTCAACACCTGTTGTAGGTTCATCATAGATAACTATCTGTGGTTTATAGATTATAGCTCTGGCAATAGCTACTCGTTTTTTCATACCACCACTCAACTCGTAAGGATACAAATCCTCTATATTGCTCAAACCTACAAGATTTAAAGTATGCCGCACACTTTCTCTTATTTCCTCGTAAGGAACACATAACTTCTCTAACAAAACAAACCCAACATTCTCTCCTACGGTAAGGAAATCAAAAAGAGCGTTACCTTGAAAAACTATACCGATACTCTCCCTTATCTTATTCAGTTCCTCTTTCTTCTCCAACTTAGTAATATCCTTACCATCAATAAATATGCTTCCTGAATCTGGTTTAATGAGACCAACTATTGACCTTAAAAGCACTGTTTTACCTGCGCCACTACGCCCAATAATCAAAAATGTCTCTCCACGATTAATAGTAAAACTAACTCTATCTAATATTTTCTTATCTCCAAAGGATTTAGAAATTGCCTCTACCCTTATCATACAAATATAAAGTAAAAGAAAGCTGTAAGTATACAATCAAAAATTATAATCATAATGAATGACCTTACTACAGAATTTGTAACGCTCTTAGCTACATCAGAGGAAGAAAGAGGTCTTAACCCTTCAAAACAAGAAATAAAGGCAATTATACTACCAAAACAAACGCTTTTTAAAAGACCACTGAGAATATCTTTGTATTTCAAAGCAGAGAAAGTCATCTGAAAATAGAATCCAAAACGAATATCAAATTTAAAATATCCCACAAGATACCCTCCCAAAATACCAAAAAAATCTGCATAGATAACTAAAAGTGGCATAGATAAAATGAGGCTTATAAATTTAGGAACAACCAGATAGTTAGTTGGCTCTACTCCCATAACATCTAAAGCATCTATCTGTTCACTTATCTTCATTGCCCCTATCTGAGCGGTGATAGAGGCACCACTTCTTGCAGCAACGATTAAAGAGCCTATAACAGGACCTAACTCTCTGGTTAAAGAAAGAGCTACTAAAGGTGCAAGATATATTTCTGAGGAGAATGTCTTCAGTTGGTAGGCAGTTTGAAAAGCAATAATTATTCCGATGAAAAAAGAAATTAACGTAACTAAACCGAAACTGTCTATACCAATAAAAACTATCTCTCTAACTAAATCCTTTAATTTACGCCTGCCATAAAGTGTCCATACCAAGACATCCTTAACAAAAATACTTAGATCACCTATGTATCGAAAAAAACTCTCTATTTTATTTACTAAAAGCATCACAGACCTTTATTTATTCAAAACTCAACTCTCCATTTTTTCTTCCCACCTTTATTCTAAAAATTTCTTTCTCTTTAATTTTATCTTTAAATCTACCCTTAATAATTTCCTCGGATAAAGGGTCCTCAAGAAATCTCTGGATAATCCTCTTTAAAGGACGTGCACCAAAAACAGGGTCAAAACCTCTCTCCATAAAGAACTCCTTAGCCTGAGGGGTAAGTTCTACTTCTAATCCCTGTTCTTTAAGTCTCTTATTCACTTCTTTAATTTCTATATCTACAATTGTTACCAAATCTTCTTTATTCAACGGTCTAAATACGATAATTTCATCTATCCTATTTAAAAACTCTGGCTTAAAGGTTTTCTTTACTTCTTCTAAAAGGTGCATTTTCATCTCGTCGTAACTAATCTCTTCAGTAATAGTTTTAAATCCTAACGAACCTCTCTTCCTTATTATCTCTGCGCCAATATTAGAAGTCATTATTAAAATCGTATTACGAAAATCTACTTTGCGACCAAAACTATCAGTGAGTCTACCTTCCTCTAATATCTGAAGGAGAAGATTAAAAACATCAGGGTGTGCTTTTTCTATTTCATCAAGTAAAACAACCGAATACGGTCTTCTCCTAACTTTCTCGGTAAGTTGTCCTCCTTCTTCGTATCCAACGTAACCAGGAGGAGCACCAATCAAACGAGAAACATTGAACTTCTCCATATACTCACTCATATCCAACTGTAATAGTGCTTCTTCATCACCAAACATAAACTCCGCTAACGCTCTTGCCAAAAGAGTTTTACCTACTCCTGTAGGGCCCAAAAATATGAACGAACCTATTGGCCGACGCGGTTCTTTTATACCTGCTCGTGCTCTACGCACAGCTCTTGCTATAGACTCTATAGCTTCTTTTTGTCCTACTACTCTTTTACTTAAAACCTCTTCGATACGTAAAAGTTTCTCCGATTCTTTCTCTTCTAAACGATACAGAGGTATACCAGTTATCTGGGAAACAAGCTTAGCAATATCCTCCACCGTAACTTCGGGAATAATTTGGTCTCTCTTCTTTGACCAATCTTTTCTTAAATTCTCTAACTTCAATTTTAACTTTTTCTCCTCATCTCTTAACTTAGCTGCCGCTTCAAAATCCTGTTGTTTTATAAGAGCTTCTTTCTCTTTAACCACCTCATTGAGCTCTTCTTCCAATTCCTTTATAGAATCAGGAACGGTTAGAACCGTTAAACGTGCTCTTGCTCCTGACTCATCTATCAAATCTATCGCTTTATCGGGAAGATACCTACCGGAAATATATCTATCCGATAATTTTGCCGCTGCTTCTAAAGCTTCATCAGAAAATTTCACTCTATGATGTGCTTCGTATTTATCACGCAAACCTCTAAGAATCTCTATTGTTTCCTCTACAGTATTTGGCTCAACGAAAATAGACTGAAACCTTCTTTCCAAAGCCGCATCTTTCTCTATGTATTTTCTATATTCATCTAAAGTTGTAGCACCTATACACTGTATCTCTCCTCGGGAAAGGGATGGTTTCAAAATATTAGAAGCATCTATTGCTCCTTCAGCTGCACCAGCACCAACGAGCGTATGGAACTCATCAATAAATAGGATAACATCTTTTGAACGTTTTATCTCCTCCATAACCGCTTTAATTCTTTCTTCAAACTGTCCACGATATTTTGTGCCAGCAATCATTAAAGCAAGGTCTAAAACAATAATTCGTTTATTTCTTAAAACTTCGGGGACATTACCTTTAGTGATACTTTGAGCTAACCCTTCCACGATAGCTGTCTTACCTACCCCTGCTTCTCCCAAAAGCACAGGGTTATTCTTCGTTCTACGAGAGAGTATCTGAATAACTCTCTCTATCTCCTTCTCTCTACCAATAACAGGGTCAAGGTTATTTTCTCTGGCTAACTTAGTAAGATCCCTACCAAAAGAATCTAAAGCGGGTGTTTTAGAATGCGTTGTGGAAGGCCCACCTACAGGATGAATACTACCCAGAAGTGTACCTATCTCCTCCTTAACTTTATCTATATCAACTCCCATACTAAAAAGAACTTGTGATGCTAACCCCTCTCCCTCTCTTATTAATCCTAAAAGGATATGTTCTGTCCCTATATAGTTGTGACCTAAATAACGTGCTTCTTCTGCAGATAACTCCAAAGCTTTCTTAGCACGAGGAGTAAAAGGTATGTCTCCTAAAGTAGAGGCGGTATTACCAGCAACGATTAACTTCTCTATCTCTCTTCTTAAAACATCAAGATTTATACCTAAATTCTGTAATACAGCACAAGCTACTCCTTCTCCTTCTCTTATTAATCCTAAGAGGATATGTTCTGTGCCTATATAATCGTGATTGAACCTTCTTGCTTCTTCTTTTGCTAAAACAAGAACTTTTCTTGCTCTTTCTGTAAATCGATTAAACATATCTTACCTCCTAAAATTAATTAACTTAGTTTTTCTCTTATTAACGATGCTCTTATATAATCTCTCTCCTCTTCCTTTAAAACTTTACCCTCTATTTTTTGTAAATGAGCTGGTTGAATCATAATAAAAAACCGGTTTATTATATCTTTGCTTACCTCTTTGATTATACCTAAATCCACACCTAAACGTAACATAGAAAGATGTGACAAAGCCTCCTTAGTAGAAATCAATCTACAACATTTAAGTATACCCCATGCACGCCATACACTATCCTCAAGAGTAGGAAGATAACGTTTAAGTAGATTTTCTCTTGCATTTAACTCCTGCTCTTTTACTTGTTTTACCACCCCTGCTAGACTATCCATTATCTCCTCTTCAGACATTCCTAAACTTACCTGATTGGAAATCTGAAAAAAATTTCCTAAAGCTTGCGTTCCTTCTCCAAATAATCCACGTGTAGTAAAAGATAACTTTGCTAACAGTTCCAATATCTTATCCAACCTCTTAGTCATCACTAACGCAGGTAAATGTAACATACACGATGCTCTGAGCCCTGTCCCTACGTTAGTAGGACAAGAAGTAAGATAACCAATTTCAGGAGAAAAAGAAAAGAGTAAATGAGTTGATATATCATCATCTATCCTATTTATTATTCTCCACGCTTTAACTAAATCAAAACCTGACACTATAACCTGCATACGTAAATGGTCCTCTTCGTTTATCATTATAGAAACTACTTCTGAACGAGATAGTATAAGCCCCTTACCCCGAGGATAATGCATATGTTCTTGGCTTATTAAATGCCGTTCAAGGAGAAATTGTCTATCCAAATCATCTATAGATTCCATAGGTAAGAAAAAGGCACTATCCAAATGTTCCATCTTGGGATAGGCTTCCCCTATTTTCAAAAATACCTGATTTTTCTGAGCCAAAGTTGCTCTATTAGGGAAGGGGTAACCTTCAATATTTCTTGCTAATCTTATACGGGTAGAAATAACTATGTCCGAATCAGGACCCTCGCTACTCAACCAACTTTTTTTATTCTCAAAAAAACTCTCAAACATAATCCCAACTTAATCTTCTTTGCCAACTTTCTTCTCCAACTCTCTTATCTCATCTCTTAACTTTGCTGCATCTTCGTAAGCTTCCAATTTTATCGCCCTTTCTAATCGTTCTTTTAAAATCTTTAAGTTCCTATCTACGATGACCTTCTCTTCAACTTTCTTAGGTAATTTACCCTTATGCTCGTTAGAACCATGGATTTTTTTAATGAGGGGTAACAGTTGAGATTTAAAATGAGTGTAACACTTCGCGCATCCTAATCTGCCCTTCTTCTTAAAATCGTAGAAAGTAGTCCCACAGAAGGAGCATTTTATCGACATACTCTTACTATCTTCACCTTCCAAAGTTAAGCCTCCTAAGAAATCAGAAATATTTAGTTGTTGTTTTAATTCTTCAGCCTTATTTTTAGCGCAATCCTGACAGATATGTAGCTCCATAACTTTACCTTCTACAATTTCTGTAAGATGAACTGTAGCTATCTTTTTATGACATATATCGCACAACATAGAAACAAAAAGCTCCTTTTAAAATTAAAGAGAATATCTTATCCCCTCGGTTTTAGTTAAATTTCTAAATTCACCCATTATTAACTTGGTTATCTTACCTACTTTGCCATTCCCAATCTTTCTACCATCAACCCTAACAACAGGAATAATTTCTGCCGCTGTCCCTGTAAGAAAGCACTCATCACTTGTGTATATATCGTATCGGGTTAAAACACTCTCGTAAGTGCCAATTCCTTTACTCTTAGCTATCTCCAAAACAGTGTCCCGCGTAATTCCTCTTAAGGTTCCCATA
>JAMWDA010000222.1 GCA_023818995.1 Candidatus Omnitrophota bacterium | reverse complement strand
AACCCATTCAGGCGTAAAAAACATTCCATAATCTTTCTTGATACCCTTAAGTGTGTTATTTACTATTTCCTGATGGACATTGTAGTCTAATAAGGCTTCTTCCCTTACAAGAAATGGTTTATATTTCTTTTGCTGATACTTTATCCTTTTCATATTATTAGACACCTTTCTAATAAAGCAATTGTTTATAACGTTCGTTCCGTGGGCTTATGAGATGCTGGGCTTTGCCAAGCATTTGAGGGGCAATAGCCCCCGTAAGCCCGCTGTTAGCTGAAGTGCCAAAATTACGCAGTCAATATTGCTTTCTTGTCTTTTATGGTTACTCCTACTTCATATAAAAACCTAAAATCCCGCATTTAACTTATGTTTGCCAAAAATAGTGATAAAAAACCACATTTTAAAAATGCTCACGATTTAATCAATCTTCTGAAAATATGATAAAATCAGCATTTATAGGCAACTAAAGCTTTTAAATTTTAGCCAAAAAGTGTAGGGACAAATTATTTTTCTCAAATACTTGACAAATTAGGGATTTAATATTCTAATATATAATAGAAAGATAAATTAAAAAAGGACAAAAATGTATTTGAAGGAAAACAGAGTAAAGGACAAAAAGAGTAACAATATAAGAGAATATTTGAGAATAATGGAATCGTACAGAGAAGGAGGGAAGATTAAAAAGAGAGTAATAGCAAAATTAGGAAGATTAGATTTGATACCCAAAGGACAGTTATTAAGGATGAGTAAGAAATTAGCGAGATATGCGGGGGAAGAAGTTTATATGGAGAATGAGATTGAGGCAAAAGAATCTTTCATATTTGGGCCTCTAATTCTCATAAGGAAGATATGGGAGGAGTTAGGGATAGGAGAAATAATAGGGGAAGAAATAGGAGAAAGGGTATTTGTGCTTACAAGTTGCAGATTACTATCGCCCCAATCAGAACATGGACTATCCTATTTTCTAAAAGAATACTATGTGTGCGATAAAAGGGGGAGGAGGTGGGAAGCAGAATGGAGGGATGATATAGTTGAGAGACTTTACGCTACCGATGGACGAGATAGAGTAAAAGCAGAATGGGGGAAATTAAAAAGATGGTATAGGACATTGGATAAATTGATTGAGAGAAAAGAGGAAATAGAGTTAAGAATATATGAGAGAGTTAAGAATTTATTTTCAATAAAAGTAGACATAATATTTTATGATATAACGAGCACATATTTTGAAGGAAATGGGGCAAAAGGGATAGCTGATTATGGATATTCCCGAGATGAGAAAGGGAGGAATAAACAAATATTATTAGGGATAGTGCTGGCAGATGGATTACCGATAGCACATCATGTATTTGCGGGGAATATTTCTGATAAAACGACGATAGATTCTGTTACTGAAGACTTGCAAAAAAGATTTAAATTAAGGAATATAATATTTGTAGCAGATAAGGGGATATCTACGAATGATAATATAAAGAAGCTAAGAGAATTAGAGTATAAATATATAGTAGGAGTTAGCATGAGGAATGTAGCGGAAGGGAAAGAGATACTATCCAGCTCAAGCAATTACGAATGGAGGGAATATAGTAAAGGAGTAAAATATAGTGAGATTAAGATAGGAGATGAGAGATGGATTTTAGTTGATAGTGAAGAGAAAAGAGGGTATGAAGGTAGGATGAGAGAAGTATGGATGGAAAAAGGGGGAAAAGAATTAGAAGAATTAAAGGGGAGAGTAAGGAAAGGGAAATTAAAAGAAGAGAAAAAGATAGCATATTATTTAGGAAGTATATCAAAAAAGTATCATGTTAAGAGATATTTTGATTGGAAAATAGGAGAGGGTAAATTTGAATTTTGGGTAGATGAAAAGAAATTAGAAAACGAAAAAGGATATGAAGGAAAATATTTACTGCGAAGCACAGATAGTAAACTAACGACAGAGGATATAATAAGAGAATACAAGCAATTATGGGAGATAGAAAGTTGCTTTAGAGAGATAAAAGATTTTATAAAGATAAGGCCTCATAGAACAGAAAGGAGAGTTAGAGCACATATATTTATAGCGGTGCTTGCATACTTAATAGAAAAAGTTCTACAAAGAAGGATAAGAAAAGGAGGGGGGAGGATAACGGGACAAGATGCGTTAGAATTTACAAAATCGGTGAAAGTGATTGATATAGAGGCAGGGAAAAATATACTAAAATTAGTTACGCAGAAAATAGATAAAATATCAGAGGAGATATTCAATTTATTTGGGATAAAACTACCAAGAGGTTTTAAGGAAACATCTGTATTAACAAAAAATGATTTTATTCAAAGGGATTTATTTTATTAAAAATATCTAATGTGGGGACAAATTTAATTTCACAATCCTTTATTAATGAGGATTTTAAAATCCAATTGTCAAACATGAGCTAACATAAGAAAAGAAGCTTGTTTGTTGATTTTCATTTTATTACACCCTCCTAAGAAATTATTTTATATATTATATCGGCTTTTGGGGGTGAATTAT
>JAMWDA010000221.1 GCA_023818995.1 Candidatus Omnitrophota bacterium | reverse complement strand
ATGTTGTTTGCCCTTTCAGTATTCATTAAAAAAGATAATTCTGCCTTTCTGTTATCCCAGTCTATATGTACCAAACCACCATAACCAATACATTCATCTTTTTTAAGATAGCTAAACAGGATTATATTCGGTTTCATTTGAGAAAAACTTGGCAACACTACTTGATTATAATAATTTATTTGGTCTTCATCAGTTAAAGGTTTTCTTTGGCGTAGAATTATTATTTGGTCATTCCTCCACTTTTTAATCAACAGCATATCCTCTTTCCTTAAAGGAACTAAAGAATATTCTTGAGATTTAAAAATATTGTTTTTTAAAACTGTATATCTCATATTCATCTGTAGTTAACTTTTAGCGAAAATTAGACAATCTCTGCCAATACCGATACTCGCCAATGTAGAATATAATCTTCTTCTTTCTACATCAGGTAGTGATAATTCAAAATTAACTCGTTTTTTATGACATAATCCTCCTATATTAGGATTTTTTACATAATTCTCACCCATAAGAAGAAAAAACTCCATAGGAAAATCACCTTGATAGTAAATAATTTTAAAATTTAATGATTCTAGTAATCTTTTAATTGATTCAAAGCTGAAATAATTTATATGATCGGGTATAGCAATCCACCACGGTTCTTTTATTCTTAATTTATTCTCAGTTAAATATTGAAGTTTATTGAAATCGTTGGGGACTCGTATACACAAAATACCTCTATTAGGCTTTAATAATAATTTCACAATCCGAAGTGTTTCTATAGGATTTGATACATGCTCCAATACATTCAATAATGTTACTGCGTCAAATTTATTTTTATATTCGGGATATCTAATAATGAATTCTTCTAATGACAAATTATAGATTATTAATTTCTGAGAGAATCGAATCTCGGCAGATGGTTCTATCCCTATTGCTTCCCATCCCTTCCTTGTCATATAAGTAATAAAATCACCTTTACCACAACCTATATCGCAAATAATCTTCCTCCCCTTACTTAGAATATTTTTTTTAATAATATAATCTATATCTCCATACAATGTAGATTGTAACCATTTCTTCTCCCTTAGTGCTTCTTTACCACACTTTAACAAACGCCTTATTTCAGGAGCTCTCCCCCCTTTTTTTATGAGAGTAAAATATTTATTCCTATAAAACTTCTCTAAATCAGACTTAGATGGGATAGGATATAGATGTTTAAAACCGCATTTAATACATTCTATTACCTTATGTCTTCCCTTTTTCGCTATTATCTTTCCTCTGTGCATACCTCTAAGCCAATTATTAAATTGGTTATGCGCCATTATTAATTAGAAAATTTACTTATTAATCTATATAACTTTTCTGCGCAATACACCCCTATTCCCTTAACCCATTTTCTTCAACTTTTCTTAAAAAATGCCATTTATTAATCTATTTAAAATTCCACCATTAATATATTTTTATCCCTGATCAGACATGCCTTTATGATTTCTATATTTCATCATCTCTTTCAATAATTTTTCTATATTATAGATCAGCTTTTTATCATCATACCATCCAGCAAATTAAATATCCTTCTTTTTCATCATATTTTAGATTAAACAGTTAATTCTTTGCAAAACAAATCCCAATCGTCGGAATTACTGTTCTATTTTATCTTTTTTATTACAATCTTACTTATTCTTTCCGCATTCTTTATTGCTTGTTCTATCTCTTCTTTTGTATATTCCACTTCGTAGCCTACAGGATACCTACTTTCAATATAAAAATTGGTTATTTCTTCTGTCTGATGGACAAAATATGCACAATCTTCAAGCGGCCTATTATTCTCAAAAAGAAATTTTGCCTCACCCAAATCTTTATTGGCTTTTAATAACCATTCTTCAACTTCTTTTTTAGCCATATACAACCTTTCCCTTCTTAAAGATCTTAGAAATAAAACTATCACCCTGCTTTAGCCGTTCTGAAATCTCTTGTGGCGTATATACTAAAATATCCATTCCAACTATGCTATTTTCTTCTTTAACAATTCGTCTAACTGCAAGCATTCTTTTTCTGTGTTTCTCTTGTGTATCTTTAATTATAAATAAATCAATATCGCTGTCTTTTGTAGGTTTACCCCAAGCATAAGAACCAAAGACGATAATTTTTTGTGGTTGATATTTAATTTTTATCTTCTCAACAATTTTTTCAATTATTTCTTTTTTGTCCATTTTAAAATCTCCTCTATTATCCTTCTTGCTCCTTGACCATCTACCGATTTTTGCCCTGCAAGACTTATTTTTTCTTCTTTAGCACAATTTAAACTTTCAACTATTTCCTCTATTTTCTCAAATAAGTTTTTACACTTAAACCACCCAACAAATTCTAAATATTCTGCTTTTTGACCATATTTTAGATTTAACAATTGATTCTTGGCAAAACAAATCCCAATAGTTGGTACCCCTAACCTTGCTAATTCATAGGTTGTCTGACCACCTCCTGAAATACATAAATCTACTTTAAGCATCAAATTAAGCATTTTCTTTG
>JAMWDA010000220.1 GCA_023818995.1 Candidatus Omnitrophota bacterium | reverse complement strand
AATAAAATTACTTATAGAAAAAGGTGAATGGGATAAAGATAGAGTAGTTGGATTACCAAAGGTAAAAATAGTTAGGATGAAATTATCTAAAAAAGATAAGACAGCAACTCAGCAAGAGAAGAAAGAGACGGATACACAACAAACATCTGCTAAATAAAGAATGTTTAAAATACTTGCCTCCTGCCTTATATTAATTTTTATTAATTATACATTTATATTTTGTGAAGAAATCCCTAAATATAGAAGATTAGGAAAGATAAGTAAAGATGAAATAAATGTTAGAACAGATTCAACTTTAAATGCTTCTATTTTAGGTTATCTAAAAAAGGGAGAATACGTATTGATTCTTGATGAAAAATATGAATGGTACAAAGTAATTTTACCTCCTCGTTTTTATGCATATGTTTATCATCGTTATATAAAAAAAGTAAGCGATAACCAACTTATGGTTACTGCTAATAATTTGAATTTAAGAAGCCAACCTTCCCTAAAATCACCTGTCATTGGAAAAGTAAATAGAGGTGAACTATTAACCATAATAGAGGAAGAAGAGGGGTGGATAAAAGTAAAAGCCTTCCCAAATCTTATTGGCTGGGTGTATAAAAGTTTTGTTGATATTATTCGTGAAGCTAATAAAGATTATACTACCTTTGAAGAGAATAACTTACCAGCTACAAATCATTAAAATCTTTAAGAATGAGTATTATTATCTATATTTTTATCATATTTCTATCTATAGTTATCCATGAATACGCTCATGGTTGGATAGCCTACAAGTTAGGTGACACAACACCAAAGATTTTTAATAGGCTGACACTTAATCCCTTAAAACATATAGATGTGATAGGAACTATTCTTTTACCTGTAACCTTATTTATTTTAAGTAGAGGTAGTTTTGCTTTTGGTTACGCTAAACCAGTTCCTATAAACCCTTATAACTTTCGTAATCCTAAGAAAGATATAAGGTGGGTAGGATTGGCCGGACCTCTAAGCAACCTCCTAATAACACTCATTCTATCTTTCATAATAAAATTAAAGTTGCCCGATTTTTTAGTAGAAGCTCTTGAATTGGGAATAACTATAAATCTCGTTCTTTTTATTTTTAATATTATACCTCTACCTCCTTTGGATGGTTCAAAGATAGTCGCTTCTTTTCTTTCTTACAAAAATGCTTATAGATACTTAAAAATGGAATTATTAGGAATAATAGCTATAATTATTCTCATCTCCTTAGACATACTAAATTGGTTTATTTTACCTCTAGTAAGATTAATAATGGATATTTTAAGAGTGAAGACAATCTTATGAAAATAATAAGATTAAACTTAAAAGAATATTCCCATAATATTTATATAGGCTACAACATAATAAAAAAAATGCCTAAATATTTAGAAAATCTTAATATTGGTAATTTTTCTATAATTATAACTAATCGTAAAATATATTCTCTACATCGAAACTCCATTAAAACTATATTTGGAAATATACCATATAAAATTATCTTTGTCCCCGATGGAGAAGAAGCTAAATCAAAAGAATGGGCATTTAAAATTATAGGTGATATTTTAGAAACTGATAAATTGAAAAGAAAACTATTTATAAGCTGTATAGGTGGAGGAGTAGTAGGCGACATAGGAGGATTTATTGCTTCTATTTATAAAAGAGGGATACCCTATATTCAGATACCCACTACTTTTTTATCACAAATAGATGCTGGCATAGGTGGTAAAACAGCTATTAATTTCAATGGGGTAAAAAATATAATTGGCACATTCTATCAACCTAAAGCTATATTTATTGACCAGATATTTCTAAACACTCTTCCTCTAAAAGAAATAAAACAGGGGATAGCAGAAGTAATTAAATATGCAGTTATAAGTAACCGAAATCTATTCTTTTACCTTAAAAAAAATTATAAAAAGATTTTATCATTAAATATTTCTTGCATACGGAAAGTTATCTACGAATGCGTAAATATAAAAGCAAAGATAGTAGAGAAAGACGAAAAAGAAAAAATAGGATTGCGGACAATCCTTAACTTTGGTCATACAATCGCTCATGCATTAGAGGGAAGTTTAAAATTCAAAACCATCTCTCATGGAGATGCAGTTTCTTTAGGAATGATTGCTTCTTCCTACCTTTCATACTATCTTGGGATATGTTCTAAATCCGAAGTAGATAATATTTTAGACATAATAAAAAAATTCTCTTTACCTACAAAATTATCTTTTTCTTATAATAAAGTTCTAAGTTCTTTAATATTTGATAAAAAATTTATCCATGGTAAAATAAGAATGGTTATTTTAAAAAGAATAGGTAAAGTGGAAGTTAAAGAGGGTATTTCTGATATTTTAATTAGAAAAAGTTTGCAACATATTGTAAATCTTTAAGTTAGGTATTGACAAATCCTTAAAAATATGTTATATTAAATTTCTCTTATGGAAGAAAGAAGAAAAGAAGAGAGGTTCAATGTATCTTTTACTCTGGGATGTGAAGATTTATCTGACCAT
>JAMWDA010000219.1 GCA_023818995.1 Candidatus Omnitrophota bacterium | reverse complement strand
CTCCATATCTCTCTGGATCATTTACATAATAACCAAAAACTACAGATTTTCTTTCTTTTTCTACAATATTTAAAGATTTTTTTAAAATATCTACTAATCCATGACCGTAAAATATATTATCACCCAGAATCAAACATACATCACTACCATCTAAAAACTCTTCACCCAAAATAAAAGCTTGGGCAAGTCCTTCTGGTTTTGGTTGAACCTTGTAGGATAGCTTTAATCCATACTGTGAACCATCCCCAAAAAGTGATTCAAACTTAGGAGTATCCTCCGGTGTAGAAATAATCAAAATATCCCTTATCCCTGCAAGCATCAGAATTGATAAAGGATAATATATCATCGGTTTATCGTACACCGGTAAAAGCTGTTTGCAAATAACTCTCGTAGCTGGATAAAGCCTTGTTCCTGCTCCCCCTGCTAATATAATTCCCTTCATTTTTTACCTCCTACCCCCAATCTCTCTCTTTTGTATCTTTGTTGTAAAGGCTCCCACCACCATCTATTTTTTAAATACCACTCTATTGTTTTTCTTAACCCAGATTCAAAATTCTCTTTTGGCTTCCAACCTAATTCTCTTTTTATCTTACTAGCATCTATTGCATATCTTCTATCATGACCTGGACGATCTTCTACAAAAGTAATCAGATCTTTATAAGAGATATCTTTATTGGGATAAATTTCTTCTAAGATCTCGCATATTTTATGTACAACTTCAATATTTCTTCTTTCATTATCTCCTCCTATGTTATAAGTTTCTCCGATTTTTCCCTTTGTAGCAACAAGCACTAAAGCTTCAGCATGATCTTCCACATAAAGCCAGTCTCTTATCTGATCGCCTTTCCCATAAACTGGTAACTTTTTACCTTCGATGGCATTTAAAATCATAAGGGGGATCAGTTTCTCAGGAAATTGATATGGTCCATAATTGTTTGAACAGTTTGTAATTACAACTGGCAATCCATAGGTCCTATGCCATGCTCGTACTAAATGATCTGAACTTGCTTTTGTAGCTGAATAAGGGGAACTTGGAGCATATGGAGTATTTTCTGTAAAAAGATATTTATGATAATCGGCCCTCTCATCAGGATGAGGAAGCTCACCATAAACCTCGTCAGTGGAAATATGATGGAATATAAAATTTGCTTTTTCTTTTAAATTAATCCAATATCTCCTTGACTCTTCAAGAAGAGTGAAAGTACCCAATATATTTGTTTGTATAAAATCATATGGACCATCTATGGATCTATCTACATGGGACTCAGCAGCAAGGTGCATTACAATATCGGGTTGGTATGTTTCAAAAACTTTTCTTACATTTTCCTTATCACAAATATCAACCTTCTCAAAAAAATAATTTTTGCTATCCGCTACCTCCCTTAAAGAATCAAGATTGGAAGCATAGGTAAGCTTATCTATATTTACAACTTTAAAGTTTGTATTTTTTATCAAATATCTTATAACAGCAGAGCCTATAAAACCAGCTCCTCCAGTAACTAAAATAACTTTATCCATATACAATACCTCCATTCTTAAAAAAAATTACTCATTAAAACTCAATACCGTCTACTTTTATACATTTTTCAAGACTATCCCTCCAGTAAGGAATCTCTATACCAAGTTCTCTTTTAATTTTTGTTTTACTCAAAACACTATAATTAGGTCTTTTTGCCAAGGTAGGGTAATCTATAGATAATATAGGTTCTATCCTGCACTTTATACTACCAAATTCAACAACCCCTTTAGCAAAGTCATACCAGCTACTCACACCTTCATTGCTATAGTGATACACCCCTTTTATTTCATCCATCGGGATTATTTTTACAATAATCTCAGCGAGATCCTTTGCGTAGGTAGGTGTTCCCACTTGATCATATACTACCCTTAAATAACCTCTTTCTTTAGAGTACTTTAAAATTGTTTTTACAAAATTGTTACCATATTTAGAATATAACCATGATGTTCTGATTATGACAAAATTTGATAATTTTGTTATTAAAGCCCTTTCACCAGCCAACTTGGAATCTCCATAAACTGATAAAGGATTAGGTTCATCCTCCTCCAAATAGGGGGTATTCTTATTTCCATCAAACACAAAATCTGTAGAAATATGAATAAGTCTAATATGATACTTCTCTGAAATCTCAGCTAAGGTTTTAACTGCAAAATGATTTACCAAATAAGCCTTTTCTTTTTCAGCTTCGGCTTTGTCTACTTGTGTATATGCAGCGCAGTTAACGATATGAGTTATTTTATAATTCTGCACAACCTGTTCAACAGATTCTTTATTTGTTATATCAAGAGGTATAATACCATCATCACCATTGAGACCTGAAAATAATGCCTCATTTACCAGAATTCTTTTTAATTCCTTACCCAATTGCCCCCTTCCGCCCGTCACCAATATTCTCATAATTCTGCATCCTTTAGTAATGGCAAATACGTATCTTTTGAAGATCTTAAAATCTGATCTTTTGGAATCTCCCAATCGATATTTAATTCTGCATCAAAAGCATTGATTCCTCT
>JAMWDA010000017.1 GCA_023818995.1 Candidatus Omnitrophota bacterium | reverse complement strand
TGAGGTTATTATGAATGGTAGAAATGGTATTTTGATAGAAGCTGGTAACGTTAGGGAATTAGCTGAGGCAATTAGTGTGTTGATTAGCGACAATGAACTTTATCAATATTTCTCTAATCAGGCTAAACAATCTATAAAAACTAATTTTACCCTGGATAGGATGATAAAGGATATAGAGGGCTTATACTCAAGACTCTTGTAGAACCCTATTCCACCCGGCGGGTGGAATCCACCCGCCGGGTGGAACGAAGGGGGCTAAAAATGGGTAGTAGAGGGTTTAGACAATTAGTATTGGTAGGTTTTATAGGTTTTCTTATGGGTGTGTCTTTTTGTGTGGGAGGATATGTTGTCTATAAAAAAGCAAAACCTTTTATTGTTAAGGTTAAGCATAAGATTAAAGAAAGGTGGATTGCTAATCTGCCTAAAGCAAAAGATATATTGGTCTTAAGCGAGTTTGAGGATAGAAGAGAACTTGAACGGTGGGAGACTTTAGGCGCTTCTATAAATATTACTAATAAAGAGGCGATTGATGGTAATTCTGCTGAGTTGGTTTTCTACCCTAATGCTGAAGCCGCCGTGGTTAAGCTGGAGAAATTCTTTGATGATAATCCTAAAAAAAGTAATTGGTCAGGGTATGAGGTTTTAGTTTTTGATTTGTATAATCCTAATAGCTCTAACGAAAGGATTATCCTGCAAATTAAGGATAAAGATGGTAGGAAAGTTAAACAAGATTTGTATCTAAAGGGTGGTGAGAAAAGAAGATTTAATATAGATATCGCTAATTTGTGGGAGGAGTTGTATCCTACCAAGATAGCTCAGTTTAATTTGTTCCTTTGGAATAATGCCCAAGAAAAAAAATTCTATCTGGATAACGTGAGACTTGTATCTCGAGAGTTAGTTAAATCCGAGGGGATAGGTATTTTTTCACCATTAGCATACTCAAAATCAGATGAGAAGGTTTATGCTCTCGGAGACTATTTTAGTTTTGAGCCTAATAAGTGGCAAAAAGAGGATGGGAGTTTGTGGATACCTTTGGTTTTAAAAAGTTACTTGCCCAAAGAGAGGGTAAGGGAAGGAATATGGCGAGGTGGAGTGCCTTTACCGAGAGGTAAGATTTATGAATTAGATAAGTTTAGTGTTTTTGATTCCGAAGATAATATTTTACCTGCTCAATTTAAAATCCTTGCGTTTTGGCCAGATAAAAGTATTAAATGGCTCTTAGTAACAGTAAAGTGTGATTTGAGTAAAGAAAAAAAGCTCTTCTTAGTTTATGGTAAACAGACAGTAAGTAGTTACGATAAGGAGGTTTCGGTTAAAACTTTAAATGACGGTCTTATGGTTTCTAATGGTATTATTCAGCTCTTTTTGCCAAAGGATAAAGGAACAATTATTGTTAAAGGGTGGCAGGATAAGGATAAAGATGGATTATTCGGTGATGACGAGGTTGTAGTGGAAAAATTTAATACTGTTCTTCTGCATAAGGGGAAACGATATAGTAGTGAGTATGATGATAAGACAAGTATAAGTATAGAAGATGATGGGAAAATTTATAAATGCATAAGAAAAGAGGGTTGGTTTGTTTCTCCTCAGAAAGATAAGTATTGTAAGTTTATCGTGCGAATTTATGTCTCCCAAGGCGATAGTAAGATTAGATTGAAACACACTCTTATATACACCGGTTATCCCGAGAATAAGTTTCATTATTTGTATAAAGATAAGCGCTTACCTGAAAATGAAACGATTGACCAGTTCGGGATTGAATTTAATTTAGGTAATGCACTTGTAGATAAGGTTTATTATGAGATGGATAAAAGTTTACTTTCTGCCGATATTGATAATGTTTTTAGTATTTTTCAGAATAGTGATAGGAGTTTAGAGATTGTTAAAGATGGTAATAGTGAGGTTTTTGATTTGCGTTATAACGGAGCGATAGTTCTTGAGAATTCTATAGGGTTAATGGTAAAAGAGTTCTGGCAACAGTATCCTAAAATGATAAGTTTTTATCCTAATACAAGGATGGTGAGTGTTGATTTTTGGCCTAAGGAGGCAGGGAAGCTGGATTTACGCACCACGGAAAATGCCTATGGACCGGATGCTGTAGCAAGAGGTAGCGCGTTTGGTTTAGCTAAAACTCACGATTTGGTAATTGATTTAGCTTATGATAAAGATGTGAATGATTTGATTGGTGCAATGGAGGCTGCAGTGGGAGATATTGTATTGTTGCCATCAATGGAGTGGGTATGGGTTACTTCTGTCCTTGGTAGGTTACCTCATGGCAATATTAGGATGGAAGATAGGCTTGGTAAAGCTAAAGAAGCGTTTATTAATAGTTTATTTTCTTGGGGTAATCGTCAGATTGAGCGGTTTAGGTGGTATGGGATGATTGATTTCGGTGATACTTTGAGTTGGTATCGTAAAGAGGCATTTGATAAATCTTATGATGATTGGGGGTGGCATCCCGAAGGTAGGTGGGGATGGTTCAATTGTGAGGCGATGGGGACACATACGGGAGCATTACTTCATTTTTGGCGGAGTCAGGATTACGAATACTATTTCTTTGGTGCACGCTTATCAAGACATATTATGGATATTGATACTTGTCATTATAATACGGTGGCAAACGATAGTCGGTTAAAAAGAGTAATTCCTGATGATTATAGCCAGATTGGTTCAATGCATCGGCATAACGGTAATCATTGGGGAGGAAGGAATGAAGAAACTTCGCATACGAATATTACAGGATTAGTTTATTACTATTATATAAGTGGTGATGAGCGAGCTAAAGAGGTTATTGAGGAAGTAGGTAGTTTTTTTCTGAAGGAACCAATAAATTACTTCTGCCACCCTGACATTGCGCCAACACGTAATTTGGCTAATGTGCTTTGGGGTTTTGTTTTATTATATGAGCTTAGTCTGAATGAGAGTTATAAGGAAGGTGCAGATAAGTTTGTTGGTTTACTCTGTGAGGGGCAACGATACGATGGGGCTTGGCTTGATACCTATAATCCTGTAAAAAGGCAATGGGAGGGTAAGCCATCTAATTCATTTATGATTAATTATGTCTTACCAGCGTTAATTTCTTATCATCGTTTAAACCAGAATAAAACAGTAAAAGATGTAATTCTCAGGGCAACGGATTATATTATGGAAAGTGAACCTTATACGCCATATTTTGAAGCTTTATCTTATGCTTATTGGTTAAGTGGGGATGAGAAGTATTTAGATAAAATTAGTGAACGTTTGAGTTACTTCATTAATCATCAAAAGATGAGTAAGGACCCCTTGTGGGATGGGATGATTTATCAGAAGTTATACTATATGCGTGTAGTAGAATTCCTATATCAATTTTTTTATTGTCCTTAGATTCAGCTTGATTACCCCATTCCACCCGCCGGGTGGAATGGAGGAGGCAGAGGTGAGAATAATTAATGAGGAGCGTCGTATTAATGTATCACAATATGGTTAATGATAAGAAAGATTTATCTCTTTATGATGTTAGGTATAATAGTTTTATCCGGCAGATGGAAGTTTTAAAGTTATGTAGGAGAGGATATAAGATAAATACCCCCTTAGATATAATAATTACTTTTGACGATGGTTATAAAAGTTGGGCAGGTGAGGTTTTAGATATCTTAAAAAAAAATGGATTGAAGGCGTATTTTTTTGTCTCTATAGAATTTTTGAGGAAGGGTATGATTTCTAAAGAAGATATAGTTAGATTAAATGATAATGGTATGGTTATTGGCTCGCATGGTGTATTCCATAGATTCTTTTTCAATCTATCTAATGAAGATTTGTTTTACGAATTAGGAGAGTCAAAAAAGATACTTGAAGATATTGTAAGAAAAGAGATAATTGATTTTTCTGTTCCCAGAGGTATCTATAACAAAAAATTGGAGATAATTGCTAAGGATGTTGGTTATAAACGTTTATTTACTTCTATAGTGGGGATAAATGATAGTGATAATTTTATTGTTAAACGTGTTCCTATAAAGAGTTATACGACTATAGATGAGTTTGAGAAAATTATTGAGGGTAAGATAAAGCTTATAGCCTTTATGCAGAATTTGAAAGATAAGGCAAAGGTTATTTTGGGAATAAATTTTTATAATTATGTAAGGGAATTATTTTATCCGCTCCTTTAGTTTACCTTCTTTTATTCCACCCGCCGGGTGGAATAAAAGGAATAAAAAGGAGGCGAGTATGGCTACAATCAGAAGGTATCCTTTAGTTACGGAGGAGATTTATCATATATTTAATAAGAGTATCGCTGGATACCGGATATTTAATAATGAAGGGGAATTAAAGAGGATGAAAGAGTTATTTTCTTACTATTGTTATGAGGAACAATTAAAGTTTTATAGGTCTAAAATATCCGATTATGATTTAGGAAGAGTTAATAGAGAGCAAATATTAGTTAAGATTATTGCTTATTGTATTATGCCTACTCATATTCATCTAATTTTACAACAGTGCAAAGATAATGGTATCTCTATATTTATGTCAAGGGTTTCTAATAGCTACGCTCGTTATTTTAATATTAAATATGGAAGAAAAGGACCCTTATGGGAGGGATCATTTAAGAATGTATTAGTTAATGATAGTGAACAGCTGTTACATCTTACAAGGTATCTACATCTTAATCCGACTACAGCGTTTTTAGTAGAGCATCCTCAAGATTGGATATTCTCTTCGTATAGAGAATACTTAGGTTTAGAGGATAAAGATAGAATGATTTGTAGTTTTAATGATTTTATTGATATGTCACCTACATCGTATAAGAGATTTGTTGAAGATAGAATAGATTATCAGCGGGATTTAGAGAGGATAAAGCACCTTTTGCTGGAAGAATAAAATTAGCTAATACCCCATTCCACCCGGCGGGTGGAATGGGGGGATGAGGAATAAGGAAGTGAGTAAAGTAATCTTTTGGTTATCGTTTTTTATTTTAGTTTATACGTATTTAGTATACCCTTTTATTATATGGCTATTGAGTAGTCTTTATCCCAAACCTGTAAAAAAAGGTTCTATTACCCCTAAGATAAGTTTTATTGTGGTAGTTTATAACGAAGAAAGATATATTATGAATAAGATAGAGAATATCTTCTCTTTGGATTACCCTAAAGAGAACTTAGAAGTAATTGTCCTCTCAGATGGTTCTACCGATAATACTAATGTTATCCTAAAGGAATATAGTTCTAAATATACAAATTATAAATTTATAATCTCTAAAGAACGTATAGGTAAAGTTAATATGCTTCGTAAAGTTCTTCCTTATCTGGGTGGCGAAATAATTGTTTTTTCTGATGCTCGACAGATTTTTGCTCAAGATGCTTTAAAAAAGCTCGCCTCTAACTTTTTTGATGATACCGTTGGTTGTGTAAGTGGAGAGTTGGTATTTAAAGGAGAAAATGAGAGTGGAGTGGCTAAAGGAGTTAGCTTTTATTGGCGATACGAGAAATTAATGCGTAAGTGGGAGAGTAATATTTATTCTATGATAGGAGCAACAGGCGCTATTTACGCGGTAAGAAGAAAGTTATTAGTCCCTCCACCACCCAATACAATTTTAGATGATATGTTTATCCCTTTAAAGGTTGTAGAGAAAAGTTTTAGAGTAGTTTTTGAAAATGAAGCTAAAGCTTACGATAAAGTAGCAACTACTTCCGAGGAAGAGTTTACCCGAAAAGTTAGAACTTTAGCAGGTAATTTTCAATTATTTGTTTTATTTAAAAGAGAGCTTAATCCCTTTTTTAATCCTATTTTTGCTTGGGAATTGTTCTCTCATAAATTATTACGAGCAATAGCATTTTTTTTCTTAATAATTTTGTTTGTTACTAATTTTTTTATAAGGGATATTTTCCCTTACAATGTCTTTTTCTTATTACAGGTTATTTTTTATTTTTTAGGAATAGTTAGTGCGATAATAGAGAAATTAAATTTTAAAATTAAGTTATTATCTTTACCATATGTTTTTATTATTTTGAATTTAGCTTCATTAGTAGGTTTTTTAAGATTTATTTTCGGTAAACAAGACGTGAAATGGGAGAAAGCTATTTCCAAATAAATTTACCCCCAATGTCCACTCCCGAAGTGGACAAGGCGGTTAAGGAGGGAGGATTATGTTTAAAGAGTCTAATATTTTGATAATTATTTTGATAAATATATTTTTATTGGTATTCTCTACATTTAATTTCTTTAGACGTAGAAATATTATAAATTTTCTCATCGTAAATTCTATATGGAGTTTAGTTATATTAGAGATAGCTAAGTTTTCTCTCTTTTTTGATTTATCCTTTACAGAGAAAATTTTAGGTTTAGGTATGTGTCTTTTACCACTTTCTTGGTTGATTACAAGTTTATCACTTTATCCATCTAAAGAATATCATTCTTTGATTAGAATAGTTTTATCTCCTCTATGTGCTATTATAACTTTGATATTTTTCTTGATATGGTGGATAAGACCATTTATTACTATAGGAACTTTATATGCACCTCGTATTCTTTCCGGTACAGGGAAGTCTTTCTTCGCCCTTTTAGTATTCGACCTTAGTTTAGCTTTATCAAATTTAGAGAGAAGTTATTATTTTTTAAGACAAAAGACAATAAAATTTTTGTTTTTGAGTGGTTTGTTTTTACTTTTACCCTATATATATTTAGGTGCCTATGCTGTAGTTTTTTCAGAGATAAATCTGAGTATTTTATTCTATTCATCTTTAAGCATTTTCTTAGGTGGTATCTTTTTTATGATTTCTTCTCAAGAAGAGTTGTCTTTTGATAAAGTAAGAGAGGAAATAGCAGTAAATGCCTCGTTGGTATTTTTTCTTCTCGGTGGGTATTTATTCCTTGTAGGAGTTTTTATTAAATTATTTCAGATTTTGGGTTGGAATCTACAGAATTTATTTTCTTTTCTTACCACTCTGTTTATTTTTTTTACTTTCTTGCTTGTAATATTTTCTACGAAGTTTAAGGAACGATTAAAGAATTTTCTCATTAGATATTTTACTTATCAACGTTACGATTGGCAAAAGATTTGGGAGGATTTTACTTACAAAATTTCTTTAACTACGGATATAGATGAACTTAAGAAAAATATAGAGGAGGCGATTTCTAAAATTTTTGGTGTCTCTAAGGTGACAGTATGTATTTTTGATAAGGGGTGTATTTTTGAAGAGAAATTTTGTGATTGGCTCCTACGTTATGGTAGCGCTTTTAGTGTAAAGGAGATATTTTCCGATGTTACTTTAGCAGATAAATTTCCCCTGGCAAATAAGTTCTTTAAAGAAAATAGTATAGATTTAGCTACTCCCTTGTATGGCGAGAAAAAAATTATCGGAATAATTGGTTTATCGTTAGAAGAGGAAGTTTTTGTAGATAGGGAGTTATTGAAGGTTTTATCTTTGCAGGCTTCAGGAGTTATCTTGAGTTGTCAGGCAAATAAAAATTTGCGTGATTCGGAGAAGAGAGAATCTATCTATAGAATATCTTCTTTCGTAATCCACGATGTAAAAAACTATATCAATACCTTATCACTTATGATAGCCAATAAAGATAAATTTGAGAGGGAGGATTTTCGTCAAGATGCTATTTTTACTTTAGAGAATACAGTTAAAAAAATGAAATATATGGTTGAGGAGTTTGCTTCTTTAAGAGGCGATATTAATCTTAGTTTTGGTTCTTATAATATAGGTGCTTTGATAGATGAAGCTATTAGTGATATAGGAAAAGAGAGGTTTAATGGGATATTTATTCATAAAGATATAGATGATAAACTTTCTCTGTATGTGGATAGACATTATATAAATAGGGTCTTAATTAATTTGTTAATAAACGCTATTGAAGCGATGAATGGTAAGGGAGATATCTATATAAATAGCCATATTGTAGATAATTACGCGGTGATTTCTATAAGGGATAACGGTTGCGGTATGTCTAAGGATTTTATAGAGAATAAGATTTTTAAGCCATTTGCTTCCACAAAACAGCGCGGTATAGGAATAGGGCTTTATCAGTGCAAGATAATTTTAGAGAGACATAGAGGTTCTATTGAGGTAGAGAGTAAAGAAGGCGAAGGGACAACTTTTAAATTAAAATTGCCTTTTGTAATTGGATAAACCTTTTTATTCCACCCGCCGGGTAGAATCCACCCGGCGGGTGGAAAGGGGGGGGTATGAAGGCTAAATTGTTAATTGTGGATGATGATTTAGGTTTACTTAAACAGCTTAAATGGGCTTTGGAAAGTGATTACGAAGTGGTTACTTCTGATAATTACGATGAAGCTTTAAGATTATTGAGAGAGTTCAAACCGGAGTTAGTGTTTTTAGATATTAATTTGAATGGTTTGGTAAATTCCGGGAAAGATGGTATAGAACTTTTAGATAGAATTAAGAGTTTTTCCCCTTTTACTAAAATAATTATGGTCACAGGTAATAATTCTAAGGATTTAGCTTTAGAATCTATCAGTAAAGGAGCCTTTGATTATTATTTAAAGCCAGTAAATATAGAGGAATTAAAGATTGTGTTACGGAGAGCTTTTTATATTCAAGGGTTGGAAGTGGAGAATCATAGATTAACCGAGGAGATTGAGAAAAAGTTTAAGTTTGAAGAAATGGTGGGAACTTCTCCCCAGATGGAGGATATTTTTAGACTTATTCGTAAAGTGGCTACTACTGATGCTACGGTTTTAGTTACAGGAGAGAGTGGAACAGGGAAGGAGTTAGTAGCTAAAGCAATCCATTATTTGAGTTTACGCAAAGGTAATCCTTTTATAGTAATAAATTGCGGTGCTATTCCCGAAAATCTCTTAGAGAGTGAATTGTTCGGCCACGAAAAAGGAGCATTTACCGATGCCTATGCAAGAAAAATAGGTAAATTGGAAGTAGCTAATAGAGGAACTGTGTTCCTCGATGAGATAGGAGAGATGAGCCTTAATCTGCAGGTTAAAATCTTAAGGTTCTTACAGGAACGCATTATTGAAAGAGTAGGAGGTAATACCCCTATTGAATTGGATGTAAGAGTAATTGCTGCTACTAATAGTGATTTGAAAAAGAAAATTGAGGAGAATAAGTTCCGAGAGGATTTGTATTATCGTTTGAGTGTTATTAATATTGATTTGCCTCCTTTAAGAGAGCGAGGAGATGATATTATGCTCTTGGCTAATTATTTTTTGAATAAATATAAGACAGAGGTGCCTAACAAAGATATTAAAGGATTTACTAAAGAAGCTCGTGAGTCAATGGTTAGTTTTTCTTGGCCAGGAAATGTTAGAGAGTTGGAGAATAGAGTTAGACGCGCTTTAATTCTTGCCGATGGTCCATTTATTAGTCCTTTAGAGTTAGGTTTAGTTAAAGAAAATGGGGAGAATGATTATTTGGGTAAATTTTCTTTGAAAGATGCTCGCCAGTATATAGAGAGTAAATTTATAAAGAAGGCTATAGGTGAAAGTAAAGGTAATTTAAGTTTGGCGGCTAAGATGTTAGGGATTAGCCGACCAACTTTATACGATTTGATGAAAAAGTATAAGATTAGTCCAGAGTAGTTTTATACCTACTTAAATTATATATGCTCAATTAGCAATAATCCTACCCCAAAAGCCATATATTCAGAGTATCAAGTTAAATATAAACGCTCAATTATAAACAGTTTAAGTATTCCAACTCTTCCTCCCAATTTCAGCCGTTAATTGTTGAAAATACTTTAATAGTATGATAAACTTTAACAGAAAGTAAAGAAATGATAGTGGGTAATATATGGAAGAGTAAAGTTATACCTTTATTGGAAGTTGATTAGGGAATTAATATGTATAGACAATTGTGGATTGATATTGATTTGGGAGCTTTAAGAAGAAATTTAGATAGAATAAAACATATTGTTGGTAAGAAAACGAAAATAATGGCTACGGTAAAGCAAGAAGCTTATGGCCATGGCTTAGTTTGTATAGCTAAAGAGTTTGCTTTAAAAGGAGTAGATTTTTTTGGTGTGGGTAGTCTTGAAGAGGCGATTACTTTGAGAAAAGAAGGTATCAAACAACCCATACTTGTTTTAACCGCGGTAATGCCACAATTTGTAGAAGAGTTTATTAGATATAGGATAACTCCTCTTGTGGTGGATATTAATTTCGCCTCTCGTTTAAATAGATGTGCAAAAGCCAAAAATATACGCCTACCAGTTCATATAAAGGTAGATACAGGAATGGGTAGAATCGGTCCTTGGTATAAAGAGATAATTAAATTTGTAGATTCCCTGAAAATTCTTAGAAATATTTTTATTGAGGGTTTAGCTACACATTTTTCCTCAGCAGATGTTGATAGGCACTTTACGAAATATCAGATAGATATTTTTAATCAATTGATTTGTCAATTAAAGAATAAAGGTATAGAGTTTAAATATATACATTGCGCTAATAGTTGTGGGATAGTTAATTATCCTCAATCTCATTTCAATTTGGTTAGACCAGGAATACTTCTTTATGGTATAAAACCATCAGCAAATTTAAAAATAAATGTAGAGCCTGTTCTTTCTTTAAAATCAAGAGTAGTTTTTATAAAAAGAGTGGGAAAAGGTAGAAGTATAAGTTACGGTAGAACTTTTATTGCTTCTAAATCTTGTTATATCGCTACTGTAAGTGTAGGTTACGCTGATGGTTATCCCTGGGCACTTTCTAACAGAGGTAAAGTTATTGTTTCCAATCGTTTGTTTGATGTTGTTGGTAGAGTTTGTATGGACCATATTATGGTAAATTTAAAGGATACATCTTCTGTAAAGGTTGGTGATGAGGTTATTCTTATAGGTAGAAAGAAGGATTTAGAAGTTAACGTTGAGAATATAGCTAAGTGGGCAGGCACGATACCTTATGAGATAGTAACAAATCTATCTTTAAAAATACCTCGTTTCTATAAGAATTCATTGCATAAGAAAAATACCAGTTATGCCTATAATGGAAAAAGCTAAAGGAGCTACCCAGCAACTTAACCAAGGTATAATAATCCCTAATTTACCTAAGGAAGTACTAATGGAGAGTAGAAGATAGTATGTAAATCCAAATATAAACCCAACACTTATCGCTGATAATCCAACTTTTCTTTTTTTTATTTCCAAAGCGAAAGGCAATACACCTAAACTTAGGAAAAGATGAGAAAAAGGTTCAGCAAGCTTCCTATGATAATCTATAACTAAGTTATAAAAAAATGTAGAAGGTGTTTGCGTATCTTTTATTTGTTTTATCTCCTTCCTAATAGAATTTATTGACATATATTGGGAAAAAGTGCTCTTTTTGAACTTTATAGTTTTAGGTTCAATATTCAATTCTATTTTCTTCTTCTCCCAAAATGTAGGTTTGTCTAATATCCTCTTTTGCTCATCTAATTGGTATTGAATAACATCGTAACCTTGCCATTGATTGTTTTGATAGATTATCTTTCGGCTAACGATTTTTTCTTTGAGGTTTCCCAAAGGGTCTTCTCTCAAGATTATTACATCGTTTAAAGATTTTTCTTGTGGCGAAAATTTTGATACGAAAAATAAATAGTTTTTTTCACGAAAAAAGAAGTTATTTTCCTCTTTATCTTGGGAGGATTTAGCTATATATTGGAGTTTTATATCTTCAACTTCTTTTTGGGAATATAAAAGAATTTTTTCCTGGATAAAGAGGGAGAAAAAAGAGAGGATAATAGAAAAGATAATTATTGGTGAGGATAAACGTATAATGCTTATTCCACAGGAACGAATACTTATTAGTTCATTATTTTTGTTAAGTTCACCAAGAGAAAAGATAATGCTTACAGGTATGGCTAATGTGCTTGTCCTTAAGAATATCAGTGGTAATAGGGCAATGTAATATTTTATCCCCAGATAAAAAGGTATTTTAGAATTTAAAAAATCGTTCAAGTTAGAAAATAGCTCAATAATAATGTGCAAACCAATGAAGATAGTTAAAACAAGTAGATAACTATAGACAACTTTTTTCAATATGTATTTATCTAATATACGCATTTTTAAGAATAAGAGATATACCTATAGAACCTACCAAGATGTTAGGGGCCCACATACCTATAAAGGAAGCGAGGAGGTTATGGGTAACGATTATCTCTCCCAGTAAAATTAGTAGATAGTATAAACCAGCAATAAAAATAGCTACACCGAAGTTAATAGATTTCTCTTTGTGTCGGATAATTAAAGATATACCAAACCCTAATATTGTGAATACCAAAGGGGAAAAAGATAGGCTTATCCTTTTGTGTAATTCTATGAGGAATTTGGTTGGTTGGATATTAAGTTTTCTTAAGTGATTAATATTCTCTTTAATTTCTTTAATATTCATATCGGATGATTTCTTCTTTATTTCTGGTTGATCCCCTTTTTGTAAAGGAATATCTATGAAAAATACCTGAAAGTCTAATCTGTAGAATTCTTTTTTATTCTTTGGATTGATTTCGTCTCTAAAACCATTTTCCAATTTCATTTTAAGTATACTTTTATCTAAAACAAAATTGCCACTTTTAGCATAGGTAAGTTTGCTTGCCCCTTTCTCATCTATTTCGTAGATAAATATATTTCTTAGTTTATTTTCTTTTACATCATCAACATATAGAATAGTGTTGGTAAAGTTATCCAAATATACCCTTGGCTCAATTATAGCGGTAATATTTTTTGCATAGATATTAGCAATATGCTGTCGATAATAGTAATGGAAATAAGGCACAATCTTATCGTTAAGGATAAGAAGAGCTAAACTGAATATTATCCCAATAATAACGAATACAATCATTATTCTTGTAAAAGAGATACCAGCAACATTTATAGCAATAAGTTCATTATCAGCAATCAATCTGCCCATAACGAGAAGTATACTTAAAAGTATGGATAGAGGAAGAGTAAATCCTAAAATGTAGGGTATAAAAAGAGAAAATATTTTTAGAGCTTCTAATAGTGAAACTCCTTTTCTAATGACCATATCTGATACTTTTATCAGATTACCTAAGACCATTACTAAGGTGAGAGATAAGAGAGAAAAGAAAAATGAAGAAAAAAAATCCTTTAAAATATAGTTTCTTAATATTTTCATTATGCTTTAGCTAACGTTATTAGAGTTATATAAGCGGCTCCCTTCTCTTTTAACACCCTACTACATTCTGAGAGTGTTGAGCCAGTAGTGATTATATCATCTACAAGTATAATCCTTTTATTGGTGAGGTTTTCCCTAACTTCAAATATATCTTTTACATTTGCTTGACGTTTGTTTCTTTCCAGTTTTGTTTGTGATGGTTTGATTTCCTTACAGAAAATTATCTTATCGTTAAAAGTGATTTTAAAAAAATTACTTAAATGTTTTGCTAAAAGATAACTTTGGTTATACTCTCTTTCTCTTAATCTCAAATGATGAGATGGGACATAGGTTATGTAATCGTAGTGGGAAAAAGAAAATCCTAAGGTGGAAAGATGTTTTATAATTAGTGAAGAGAAAAATTCAGCAAGATAGTCGTAGTGGGAGTATTTAAATAGATGAATAAGTTTTTTTATTAAATCATTATAATAAAAACAAGGGATGAGCATATTATGATATATTTGTTTTTTTTGACACTGGTAACATAATGTTGATTCTTGTTGAGATATTTCTTTACCGCATCTACGGCAGAAAGGTGGTTTTACCGGCTGGAGTTTTCTATAACAGGCTTCGCATAATATACCCCTATTTATCTTTCGTCCACAACCAAAACAGGTAGGAGGTAGAATTACATTAACTAAATTAGCTAAATATTCTTTAATCATAAAATTTATTTTACCATTACCATAATTATTGTAAATTAAAAATGTGTCACTTGTAAAAGCAAAATAGAAATGTCACCTTTTAAAAGAAAATCTTCTAAAGAACGCTCTTTTTGGTTTTTAATGGTTTGTATCTTGGTATATTTTAATTTTCTTCCCTTATAAACAATAGATACCTTACCATCCATTAGTTAATAATTTCTGCCTCTCTTTGATTAGAAAGATCCTTAAATCAACCTCCCCTTCGTGCCCTATAGGCAACACTCAAAAGTCTTTCTCCGGCTCTCCCCAATCTCCTTGAGAGTGCATCCCCAAAATGGAAACCATAGTGATTTATTAAGAGGCAGCCAGCTGTTTACAATATAATTTCTCTCTTTTGAAAGAACTCTATAAATGATAGTTGGTAATCTCCTTGCTGTAGCTACCTTTGCTTGGTTTGAGCCTTTAGTTCTTTTTATACGCTCATAATAGACTCTTAAGTAATTATCTTTATTTATTGTTGCCGGAGAGCTTCGATTAAAGCCCATCTTTGGTATTTGTTACCTTGTAGGGTTATTTTATCATGAGTTAATCTTGTCCCAGACGTATATGTGGCGAGCAAATTTCTTCTCAGAAGGAAATCTCTTTATATCATCTCTCTCGTAAGCAACTAATACAGAGAGGAATTTTCCAATACCTGGTATTGTTTTTAATCTTTCTACATAAGGATGCTGAGTAGCCAATATCTCTACTAAATAATCAATCCTTTTTATACGAACGTTTAAATTATCCAAAACCTCTATTTGTTCTTTGAGTAATTTTCCATCTGGCTGAGATATCTGTAGATAGTATAACCAGTCTCTTCCAGATTTGCCAAAGAGATAAACTATTTGGGGTCTATCTTTGATTTCAGGATGAAAGAACCTCCTCTGGCGAAGAACTTCCTTTTGCTCTTCTTGTCTCTTTAGAAGGTACATAGGCTTCAAGAATAAGGTCTGTGCGTAAGAGATGGGCTAAAATCCGAGAATCGATCTTATCGGTTTTAATCCTTGTCTGAAGCATCTACTTTTACTTTGTAAGTATGAGCCAATTTTACTTCACTGAGTTCTTCTTCTAATAAATCATACATTACCTCCCAGTTTCTACCAGCTTCTAATACACCCATTGCCTTACCATTGTTGGATTCTTTTAAAAAATTCTGTAGTGCTTCGCTGGTATTAGATATCTTTGCTTCTTTTACTCTTCTTTCCTTCGCATCTATCATAGTTAGATGACTAAATCTCTTGTGGTAATCCACACCTAT
>JAMWDA010000218.1 GCA_023818995.1 Candidatus Omnitrophota bacterium | reverse complement strand
CATATTCAATACATCTATTTGTGCTATAGTGTGTTTCTATATATAACCCATTAGATAATCTTTTAGGAGCTCTCATTCGATTATTATTTCTATGTTCGGGTTTTGAATTTATAAGATATCGTCTCGGCCCCGCTTTTATAGGAACTTTATCTTTTGTTAACTTTTTCTGACGAATAAGGTATTCTGCAGTCTGAGTAAGAATTTCAAAAGAACTATCAATAGGAATAAATTCTCCTTTAATCTTAATACCTTTTCTTTCTCCTGAGATAGTAATTGGTGGCTCTTCAATAACCGGTTGTTGTCCGAAAAAATTTTCTTTAAGTTTCATTCGGACAAACTCCTCTACTTCTTCATCGCTAGGCATTAATTCTTCAATTTGTTTACCAGAAATCAATTTATTCTTTATAACACCTAACATTGCTTTAATTAAATTAGAATCTGAGGATATAAAAATATCATTCCAGGTTTGTTCTAGGAGTTTTTCTTTTTCAAGAAGAATATCTAAATTATCTATCCCCTCCTTAGATATAGTTTGTAATCTTTTAAAAATTCGTTCTTCAGAATCCTCTTGGATATTAATCTTCCATATCACCCTCTCTCGTATACTCTTACCCTCTTCGAATGATTTAAAGAGTAACCAATTGATTCCATTAGTAATGGCAGCATACATTACACCTTCACCATAACAATATTTACCTATTTGTGTTAATTGAGACTCTATATCTTTTGATAAATTCTTTACTTCTATATACAAAAATACTTTATCATTTTTCTTAAGTGTATAATCCGGTATTCCTTCCTCGGTACCTTTTTCGAATCCAACTTCTTTCGGGTTATAAATATCCCAATCTAAAGCACTCAATAAAGGTTCGATAATTTGAGTACAGATAGCTCTTTCATTTTTATAATATTCATCTTTAAAATCTATTAATCTCTTTTTCACTTCTTTCAAAACAATCTCAAAGTTTTGCAAATTCATTTTGTCTCTCCCCTATTAAATTCCAAATGCCGATTTTCTTAGATTTTGCTTCATCTTCATACTTAATAAATCTATCTTTATATTGAAAATTCAATTTTCTATCACATCTAACAAGACCGTTCATTATTAATTTTGCATTTAAAAATGTTTTGTTTGTTAAATAGACATAGGCTAAGAGGTTTTTTTCGTCATCAAATTTTAGATTATCATACTTTAGATATACTCTATTGCCAGTTATAAGATTCTTCAAAAATAAAATTGCTTTTTGTTTATAATCCGCTTCTTCTATGGGCTTAACTCCAAGAAGTTTCACTTTTAGTCCAGAATCAAGAATTATCTCATTTGGCTCTGGAATAGATATAACTCTAAAAGTATCTTCTCGCTCTTGTTTGCCATTTAAATCTATTACTGTGCCAAATTTAAATTTTTTAGGGTCAACTAATCTTTCTAAATGATTACTTTTAGCCAGAGTTTCTGTATCTTTTCTCTCTTTGGTTTTGTTATTTTCCTCTTGAAATATAACTTCGTAATCAAAGTCTTCTCTGTGCAATGATTTCTCTTTATGAATACCAATTTTATTTTTAATTGTTTCTAAGAAATCTTTATTAATTTCGTATCCAATGGAATTTCTACCTAAATCTAAAGCTGCTTTTGAGGTTGTGCCGCTTCCTAAAAATGGGTCCAAAACTGTATCACCATAAAAACTGAACATCTTTATTAAACGCCGGGGTAACTCTAAAGGAAACATAGCAATATGACCCTCTTGCTTTTCGCCAGGAAAATTCCAATGCCCATTAAAATACTCATTCCATTCTTCCTGTGTTAGTTTAGATTTTTCTTTTATCTCCTTAGAAACCTTTGGATCTTTGCCTAATTTCTTAAAAACTAAAATAAACTCATAGTCTATTTTAATTATTCCACCCCTTGGATAAGGATAAGACCCCATAACAGTAGCTCCACCGGTCGTTTTGCAGGTTGTGACTTTCTGCCAAATTATAGCACCCATATAATCAAAGCCTATAGATTCACAATATTTTGTAATTTCCGTGCGTATCGGAATAACCTTGTACCTACCATAAATAACTGCACGCGCAAATTGATCTCCTATATTCACGCACAATCTACAACCGGGATGAAGCACCCTATAACATTCATACCATACTTTATTTAGATTATTAATATAGTCTTGATAGGAATCATTAAAACCTATCTGATTCTTGACCCCATAATCCTTTAATTGCCAATACGGCGGAGATGTTATAACAAGATGCACTGAGGCATCTTTTATCTCATCCATATGCCGAGAGTCGCCAATAATTATTTTATGCCAAGTTTTTTCTTTCATTTCTTATTATTTCTCTTGCGCCCTGTCAGCTCATCAATGGTAACATTAAAAACATCCGCTAACTTAGAAAGAGTCTCAAATGTAGGGTTATTTGACTTGCCGGACTCAATCTTTACCAATGTATTATAGGGGATATCAGCTAATCTGGCGAGTTTATCTTGAGAGAGCTTTCTTTGCTTTCTTAATCTTCTTAGATTAACAGATAACATTACTTGACTTTAATCTTTTATATGGTATT
>JAMWDA010000217.1 GCA_023818995.1 Candidatus Omnitrophota bacterium | reverse complement strand
CCATATAAGTTATGCCTCTTTATCCATTTTCTTACAGTCTTTCTTCTTGTACTATAATATCTTGCTGACTCTGATATACTTGTTTAGCTTTTGTGATCATTTGCAATCTTAAATTAAACAAGGAGGTCATTTTTCTTATTTATACATCAATTCATGAAAAGATTCCCAGGTGTTAATAATATTTGTTGGTTCATAACAGGAGGTATGATTATCTATCTTATCTTGAAATTTTCGTTTGTAGAGCCTCTTTTGTAGTAAATAGCGCTTAGCCGGGAAGATCTTTTGAAAAATCTGCACTCTCTTTTTCTGTTAAATAAATTAATCTCTTTAGCTGAATACCATCTGCCTGTATTCTTCTCTAAATCCTTAGTTCCTTTAGTTTATTATTGTCAAGACAATTAGTTTCTATTACTTTTTGATTATTTTCAGGTAAAAGATTATATCCTATCTTAACTTTTTTCTCTTTATGGCAATAATATGCTAATATTTTACAAGAAATATTAATAATTTCGTTGTTAAAATTACCTCTTCCTAAAGCTAAAGGACCTTTTATTTCTAAAGGCTGAAATAGATAATCGCCATTTTTAATTAAATCCAACAACATTTTGTTTTCCTCTTCTTTTCTTGCCACTATTAATTTAGCTTGAGTAGATACTCTAAAGTGTCTTCCTAATTTAAGTAATTCTGCATCATTTAGAGTTAAAGTTTGGTGTCTTATTAAATCTTTTACTCTTTGCGAGAAACATTTGTCAGTTAGGAGACATCCTCCTGCTGGCCAAAAGTACTCCTCTATCCCTAATTTTTTAGCTAAGTTAATTTGTTTGATACGATTCTTACCACTAAGATCAAGAAGCCTATCCCCTGCTACCCATTTACTTTTTTCCGCTATAGTTTCAGGTAAGAGTTTGGCTGATAATGGTCTTAATATTAAACCTTGTAGTCCTGTTTCTTTTTCAATTATTCTTAGAGCTTGTTTATTTTGTGACATCGGTCTTTGACCAAGAACCTCTCCACTTACAATGAACGATGAATTTGTTTTTATCATAAGTTCTTTAGCTTTAGTAAAGAAAAGTATTTTACAATCTATACAAGGATTAAGATTTGAGCCATAACCGTATTTAGGTGAGATTAATATTTTAAAGAAATCATCTTTTAAGAATAGTGTTTTAATTTTTACTCCTAAATTTTTAGCAATTCTTTCTATTTTAGCGACAAAATCTTTATCCCTCTTGTAAGAAAAAGGAGTAACAATATTTAAACCTAAAACTTCTATATTTTGTTCTTTAATTAATTTTATGGCTAATACACTATCTATCCCTCCCGAAAATAAAGCTATGGATTTAATCATCAATAAGTTTGTAGTATATTTAAGTTAAGACTACCTATAGATACCTAAACCTTTTTAGCTCGCGTTTAGTCTCTTTTTCTATTATTTCTTCTTTTATTTTCTTTCTCTTATCGTATAATCTTTTACCTTTAGCTAACCCTATATCTATTTTTGCTAAACCACGATTGTTAAAGTAAACTTTCAAAGGTATAATGGTTAATCGTTTTTGAGTAGTTAGTCCTAATAAACGTTTAATCTCTTTCTTATGCAAAAGTAGTTTTCTTTCTCGTTTTGGGTCAACTTTAAAATAATGGCTCTTTTCAAATTCAGGGATATGCATATTGTAAATGAAAATTTCTCCTTTATCTATCCTACAAAAACTATCATCTATGGAACAACCTTTGCTTCTTAGAGATTTTACCTCCATACCTTTAAGTTCTATCCCTGCTTCAAATGTTTCCAAAATATCGTAGTCTCTCTTTGCTTTACGATTAGTAGCTACAATTTTCATAGTTCGAGGGGGAAAATCATAATATATAGATTTAACCAAAAGGGAACGGAAAATATACTTATGAGGTGTGTAAGAAATACACCTTGTGAAGTAAATTCACTGTTAGCTTTTCTTAAATTTACTACGATAGGGAGAGAAGCTGCTGAGGGCATACTTGCTTGTAATAGGATAAATAAACCTAAAAGGGGATTAGGCTTATAAATCGTTATTAATAAGAAAAATAATAAAGGTATAACCATAAGTTTAAGGATAGATATTTTTGCTAAGATAGGTATATCTACTTTATTAATTGATTTATTTTTAGCTAACCAACCTCCCAATATAATCATTGAAAGAACAAAACTCGTTTCTCCAATCATTCTTGCTGTATCAATAATAAATTGAGGGATAAACTTTTGTGCTTTAAGAATTATAATTAATAGAGCAGAGATTATTCCTAATATAGGAGGAGTAAAAAGAGATGATATTTTGAATTTTTCTTCTCCTTTTTTGAAGATAAGAAAACTTCCAATTGACCACATTAGTATATCAAATCCCAAAATATAAAGGAAGGTGTAGACGAGAAAAATTTTTTTTATAGGAGGAGAGAAAAGAAAAAAAGCTATATTCATCGGTAGATAACCACAATTCTGAAAACTTAGCATACTTATAAATTCTCTACGCAAATTCTTAGGAAGAGGATGAATAAATAGTAAAGATAGAATTAATCCGCTGAGGAATATAATTATACTTA
>JAMWDA010000216.1 GCA_023818995.1 Candidatus Omnitrophota bacterium | reverse complement strand
TATATTATTTTTATGTCTAAAAATCAATAGAAGTAAGAATAATAAAGAGAAAATCTTTATATCTCTACTAACAGGTATAATCAAAGAAAATATAAAAAAACTAAAACCTGCCAATAAAGAAGCTAAGGAAACGTATCTAAAAAGGGAAAAAAATATTATCCAACTCATTACTGCTATAGTCAAAACTAACCAAAGATGGTAGTATACAAAGCTTAAACCACTCATCACTCCTAAACTCGTAGCTACCCCTTTACCTCCTCTAAAGCCCAAAAATATTGGCCAGTTATGTCCACATACAGCTGCCAATCCGCAAAAGATGAAAAGATATGACCTTCCTTCAGGAGGAAAAGTAAATAACTTAAATATCCATATAGATAAAGCTCCTTTAAGAAAATCTAAAAGAAAAACACACATCCCCCATTTCTTGCCTAATATCCTTGCTACATTAGTTGCTCCAATATTACCTGAACCATAATCTCTAATATCTATTCTTCTTATAAGATAAGTTAAAATAAAACCAAAGGGAATACTTCCTAAAAGATAACTGATTATTAAAGGTAAAATCCACATAATTTAATTAATTTTTAACTCCTTTTATCTTAGTAAAAATAGAATAACTTTGTTGGGCATTACTCGGGATTAAAGATTTAACAATTTTATGGCAAGTAAAAAATTTAAAAATATATTTAAATCCTATTTTATTTCTTTATAATTTTTGATTAGTATTTAAATTTATAGTTTTTATACCTCTAAAAATATACCCCATACCGGAAAGAACAGTAAAAAATATAGCTAAACTCCATACGTAAGGAGCAAGTTTTAATTCTTTCTCCATAAGCACTATTAATATAGTAAACATCTGAAAAAAAGTAGTAAGTTTACCCCAAATAGAAGGCGAAATAGTTATATCTATCTTCAAGAAGTTAAGGACAACCACCCCTAAAAGGATAATTAAGTCTCTACTTACTATTATTATTACTACCCATAGAGGAATAGCAAATTTTAGAAAATAGAGGCTAATAAAAGATATAATCAAGAGTAGCTTATCAGCAAGAGGATCAATAACTTTACCGAATTTTGATTTCTCTTTTTTTATTCTTGCTACCAAACCATCAAAAAAATCACTTAGGACAGCTATTACGAATACTCCCAAAGCAAAGTATCTTAAAATACCGTGATAACGAGAATATATAAGCAAAGAAACAAAAAAGGGTATAAGGATTATTCGCGCGATGGATAATTTATCAGCAAAACTCATTATAGATAATTTTTAAAATATTATTTTTTCTACTAAATTAATTACTCTTTTCACCAATTGGTTTTAACTCTGTGCCATCGTAAGGACAATATTCAACCGAAGAGGTGAATCTCCTCCCACATACTGGGCAGAATTTTTTTTCCAGTTGCTCACCAACAACTGCTCCTGTTATCGCTCCCGCAGCTGCGCCAATACCCGCTCCTTCAGCAGTATGCCCTGATTGATGTCCTATAATAGCTCCTAATGCTCCTCCTGCTACTGCACCAGTAGCTGCTCCTCGTTGAACGGTTGTGCAACCTGTAAAAATCACTAACGCTAAAATAGAAACAACCACAAACCACCTCATCCTTATCACCTCCTTAATCTCTCATGGAATAAACCTCATCTTACTATTCAATTACAACCCCATACTTTTTAATTTCGTTAACAAGGGGATCTATATCTTTAAAATCTGTAGGATGATAACCTACGGGCTGAATCCGCGAATCTACTTCTAAAACCTTTTTCCAGAGAAAAGTCTCATAATAATCTTTATTTTTTAAGAATTTATGTGAAATAATACAAACATCGATATCACTATATCTTTTAAAATTCCCTTTAGCATAAGACCCATATAGAATTAATGACTCTACAGGAAAACCGTCTTTTTCCAACATCGTCTTATATTTAAGGAGAAGCCGTTTTATCTTTCCTAATCTTTTAGCATTTGACATAACTTTTTATAAATTGATTTTATTTTCTCTAATCTCGGTTTTGTATACTTGTAAGTGCAAAGCTTATAAAATGACAATTTATAATCTGGGTATCGTGCCCTTATATTAAATTTATTAACTTCAGCTAAAAATTCTATCTCCTCTTTTTCTAATTTAATACCTGTTTCTTCTAACAAAACTAACAAGTTATGAATTGGCTCAGGATGCTTATTTTTGTTCTGAACCACAAGAGCTTTCAAAATTTTTTCTAATACCATATGCCCATAGAATAAACAATCTGGATATCTTTTTAGATTAAATAAACCTATAATTTTCCCATAGTCTTGCCTTGATGTCTTTACCCAATACTTAATCAACTCTTTTATTTCTTTCATAGTCTAAATACCACTCTCCCCCCCAATTTCACCACCTCATTCTGTCTCCCACTTGCTCTTTCTTCACTTTCTCTCCTCTTCCGTTTCTTTCGCAAGAACTTTGTTTATTTTCTTAACCTACGTGCGATATCTTTACAACCTTTAACCAAAGAGAAACCATCTCTTATTCCCACTCATTTTGTAAAAGAACATTATTCAATCATACCAATCCTTTTAGGTGGCCACCAAATAAATATCGCTTT
>JAMWDA010000215.1 GCA_023818995.1 Candidatus Omnitrophota bacterium | reverse complement strand
TTCCCTCCCATTACAAATAAAAGAATCGCTTTGGCACTATGCAATCTATTTTCTGCCTGCAGAAAAACCACAGAACGCTTACTATCTATAACTGAACTAGTTATCTCCTCTTCTCGATGAGCGGGTAAACAGTGCATCACCAAACTATCCTTTTTTGCCAACTTCAAAAGTTCATCGTCAATAGTAAAGCCTATAAAGTCTTTTTTTCTCTTTTCTGCTTCCTCCTCCTTACCCATAGATACCCAAACATCTGTGTATAAAACATAAGCATCCTTAGCCGTTTCTTGGGGATTGTTGGTTAGACATATTCTTGCTTTAGAAATATTAGCTATGTTTTTACACTCTTCTACTATCTTATTTTGAGGCTGGTAATTTTTGGGTGTAGCAACATAAATATTACCTCCTAGTATAGAAAAAAGGTAAAGGAAAGAGTGACATACATTATTACCATCACCAATAAAAGCAAATTTTATTTTCTTTATATCGCGTTTAAGTTCGTAGAGAGTAAATATATCAGCCAAAACCTGTGTAGGATGCAATAGATCACTTAAACCATTAACTACGGGGATAGAACTATTTCTCACAAACTCTTCTAAAACCTGATGGGAAAATGTCCTTAACACAACTGCGTCAAGATAACAAGATAATGTCTTAGCAACATCACCGATACTTTCTCTCTCCCCCATCTTTACCTCATCGGGAGCGTAGTAAATTACATCTGCTCCTAACTGCTGTGCTCCTAAATAAAAAGCACTCTTAGTTCGCAAAGATGGTTTCTGAAAAAGTAACCCTACATATTTATCTTTTAACTTGTATCTATATACAGCTCTATTTTTTTTAACCTTAGCCGTAAGTTCTATAAGCTTATTTATTTGAGAAGGGGAAAAATCTTTGAAAGAGATAAAATGTATAACCATAAATTTTCAAATCTTAAAATCCCTAAACACACTTTCTAAAATATCTAAACCTTCTTCCAACTCTTGTTTACTTATATTAATTGCTGGCATAATTCTTATAACGTTTCTATGGGTAGAATTAACAATTAAACCTCTCTCCAATGCTTTCTCAAAAATAGGATAAGAGTCTATGCTAAGTTCTATACCGAGCATAAGCCCTATACCTCTTACCTCTCTAATAAATGTTACCTTTGTCTGCATCTTTCTTATACGTGTAAAGATGTAATTACTCATTAATCTAACATTATTTAAAAGATTTTCCTCTTTTATAATCTTAAATACCTCCAAACTAGCCCTACAAACTAAAGGAGAACCTCCAAAAGTAGAAGCGTGCTGCCCCTCCCTCATTATCTCAGCTATAGTATCTTTTACCACCATACAAGAAATTGGTAAACCTCCTCCTAAACCTTTAGAAAGAAGCATTATATCAGGTTTTATACCATAGTGTTGAAAACAGAACATTTTCCCTGTTCTACCCATACCTGTTTGCACTTCATCTAAGACAAATAGGATGTTGTTCTCTCTACAGAACTCCCATAAATTTTTTATGTATTCTTTATCAGCAACGTTAACTCCTCCCTCACCTTGAATTAACTCTAAAATAACCCCCACGGTTCTTTTATTCACTTTAAGTTTAAAATCTTTAAAATCGTTAAATCTTGCCTCTCTAAATTTAGGAAGAAGTGGCTTAAAAGGTAACTTATATTTACTCTGTGCGGTAGCAGACATTGCTCCAAATGTTCTACCATGAAAAGAATTTTTCATCGTTATAATTTCGTATCTTTTACCTTCACCATAGAGACGACTAAACTTAATTGCTGACTCTACTGCTTCCGCGCCGGAATTAGCAAAAAAAACTTTGCCTTTAAAAGAATTATTAACTATCTCCTCAGCTAATAATCCCTGCCAGGGATGATAAAGATTATTGGGTAGATGAATAAGTAGATGTGATTGCTGACAAATTACCTTAACCAATCTACTATAACAGTGTCCTAAAATACTTACACCCCAACCAGGGAAAAAATCAAGGTATTTTCTCCCTTTATCATCCCAAAGGAAACTACCTTTACCTCTAACAAATAAAGGTCCAACTTTTCTATATACAGGTATAAGAAAGTTAACTTTTTTCATCAAGCAATAATCTCTGTGCCAATACCCTCTTTGGTGAATATCTCTAAAAGTAAAGCATGTGGTATTTTAGCATCGATTATATGGACTTTCTTTACTCCGTTATTAACTGCCTTAAGAGCTGACCTAACCTTTGGTATCATCCCCTCATCTATAACACCATCTTCAATTAGCTCTTCTACCCCATCCTTATAAAGAGTAGGTATTAACGAACTCTCATCACCAGGATTACGCATCACTCCTAAAACATTGGTAAGAAAAACTAACTTTTCGGCTTTTAACTCTGAAGCAAAAAAACAAGCTACCTCATCAGCGTTAATATTAAAGGTTACTTTCTGTTTAGATACTCCCATAGGAGATACAACAGCGATTTCTTCAACTATAAATTTATCTATCTTTTCTCTATCTATACCAACAACTTCACCAACAAAACCTAAATCAAACTTACTCTTTTTTTTCTCAGCTATAATTAAACCATCTTCTTTCTTAAAACCTCTTGCTTTTATCCCGTGGA
>JAMWDA010000214.1 GCA_023818995.1 Candidatus Omnitrophota bacterium | reverse complement strand
ATAAACATTAACCTCTAATTTGTAAGTTCCTTAATGGAGGTTAATTGTTACCAAAAATTAAAGGGTTTCACCAAAGCAATTTTTAGTTAAATTTATTAATTATTATATTTTGGATTTGAGATGATAGTTAAAATTCATAAGTCATATAGATATGTTGTTGCTATATGTGATTCTAATTTAATTGGAAAGAAATTTGAGGAAGGAAATTTACAATTAGATTTGACTGGAGAGTTTTATAAAGGGGAGGAGATAGAGGAAGGTAAGCTAAGAGAGATAATCCAAGATATGGTCAGAGAAGACGCTACTTTCAATATTGTTGGTGAGGAGTCTATTAAGTTATGTTTAGAGTGTAGGATCATTAAGGAAGAGGGGATTGGGAAGATTAAAGGGATTCCATATGCTCTTGTGTTGCTATAGATTTATAAATTAATGTTTCTAATCTTTATCATGCAATTTAAAGATAAGAGTAAGCCTAATACTCCTAAAAAGCGAGAAAATGGTTTTTTTGGAAATATGGAGGGGGGTGAGGGGAAGGATGGGGAGGTTTTTAGAGTTAGAATTCCAAAGGGGAAAGAGATTCTTGGAATAGTTGAGCAGAGATTTGGAGGAGCAAAGATGCTTATAAGATGTATGGATGGAAAATCAAGAAATTGCAGGGTTCCAGGAAGATACAAAAGAAGTTTGTGGCTTAGAGAAGGAGATGTTGTCTTAATTGAGCCTTGGGAGTTTGATAATTCAAGAGGAGATATAATATTTAAATATACAAAAGCTGCTGTCAGCTGGTTGCAAAGAAAGGGATTTTTAAAACAAGTTAGTGAGTTTTGAACTTATTTTAAAATGATAGAATTAATTTTAGATAAGAAAACTGCCTTTAGGATTTTAAAGAATAGGAACAGGATTGAGAAAGGGTTAAAGGTTAAAATTAGTGTTGGCAAGGGTAAGGTTAGTTTTACAGGAGAGGCAGAAGATGAATATGTTGCAAGAGATGTTATTGAGGCAATTGACGCGGGCTTTTCAATTAATAAGGCTTTATTATTAGTTGAGGAAGATTATATCTTAGAGAAAATCCATATTAGAGATATTTCTAAGAAAAATATTTACTCTATTAAATCTAGAATTATAGGAGAGAAGGGAAAAACTTTAAGTTTAATCTCAGAACTTTCAGGTTGTTTTATTGAATTGAAAGAGAGTGATGTTTTTGTTATAGGGCATGTTGAAGATATAAAAGATTGCGTACATGCTCTGACTTGTTTAATTCGAGGGATAAAACAGTCTAATATTTACAGGTATCTTGAAGAGGGGAGAAATAGAAGAAAATTTCCAGAAGATTTGGGATTAAGATAGTTTTATAAATTATTTTTATGTATTAATTTTGTTCTACTAGCTTAATAAGGATGAGAAGGTTTATATATTCCTTTGTTTTTATTTTACTATGTTTGTTAAATTAAAAAAAAGGTATCCAAGAGGGGATTATAAAAAAGGCAGTGGAAAGGGCTGGTTCTTATAGGGCTCTTGAAAAGTTAACTACAATTCCAAAGGGCTCTTTATGTGGATATCTGAAAGGAAGACTTGTGACTGAAAAGAGGTTAAAAATTCTGCTTGATTTTCTTAACATTAAAACTCTAGAATATAGAAAACTCCCTCTTGACTGGAGGCAGATTAAAGGAGGGATTAATTGTGTTAAAATAAAGAAGCAGAAAGGGGTTTTTGAACGGAATCTTAAAAAAATGCATAAAGCTAGTTCAGATAGGATGAAAGGCTGGCATAGAGAGATGAAAAAGAACAAGCCAAAAGAATATTATTCTCTTCAATATTCTAGATTTAAAAAAGTGTGGGATATAAGCTTCAAACACTTAAAGGAGATAAAGTTAGGAATAAATTGGAGAAAGAGGTTGCAGATTTATTATATACTTTAGGAATTGAATATAAATATGAACCTTTAGTTAATATCAATAATAACTATTTTTTCCCAGATTTTTTAATAGGTAATGATGTGATTATTGAGTGTACTATGTGGAGAGGTTATCAAAAAGCTTATAGATTAAGAGATAAGATTGAATACCTTAGTAAGAGATACAAGATCTTTGTTTTAATCCCAAAAAGTTTATATAGCTATTATGAGATTCTTAATAATCATCTAATCTTAGGAATAGATGAATTTGTCCCGGTAGCTCAGACTTTTCTCAAAAGATGAGAAGGGGAGCAATAGGTAGAGCATCTGACTGTTACAATTTGTAGAAATCAGGGGGTCGAAGGTTCGAGTCCTTCCCGGGACGTTCGAACAAGTTCACCTCTTAGTAAAGTCCTGGTTGTGAACTTGTGAGATTATAATTAGGTTTATAAATACGAGTCATTTAAATTGAATATGGAAAATAAAAAAAGGGGTAGTAAGAAACTCTTGTGGATTTTGCTGATTTTGTTTATAATAGCTTTAGGAGTTTTTCTTATTGTGAGATATACAGAATTATTTGGGTTTATAGTTAGTTCTGGAGAAGTTGGAGATGTAAACAATGATGGGGCTGTTTGGATGGAGGATTGAGAGATTATTAAACTCCATCTTGGGTCGGTTGGTTCTTCTGGAGAGGGGGGAACTGGTTGTAAGAG
>JAMWDA010000213.1 GCA_023818995.1 Candidatus Omnitrophota bacterium | reverse complement strand
TATCTGTCTCAGCCTCATAAACCTCCCTATATTGAGCTAAAACTGGACTTTCAAAAGAAAATCTAAAACCTTTTTCTTTAAATAATTTTATAAAATATTTTAAAGTCCAACGCCTTGCCAAAAATTCACTTTCACCTAGTTCTCCAAGTGACACCTTCTTAATTTCCTTTTCTAAAACATGCACCAGTTCATGCACAACATCATGTATCCCAATATCACTTAAAGAAATTTCTATCTTGCCATTTTCAGTAATCTTAATATCAAAAATAACTGCGGAATGAGATTTTATTAGTCTAAACTCTTCTCCTTTCACAGTGGTTGTCATTGACTGCGACGTTACAGACTCTCTTGTTACGTCATTTTTTAATTCCTCTTCTGTTAATTCCCAAATAATTATGATCGGCTTGCTTTCCTTACTCCCTGTCGATGATACAGCTGCCTTTTCTGCCTCTTCTTCAGAAAAAACTATCTTTATTTCTCTTCCTCCTAACTCAAAGTTTTCTTTTAAGAACTTTAAAATATCTAAAATATCTTTTTCCTTTATCAACCTCTCAAACTCATTATTTAAAATTCCATATTTAGCTAATATTTTTATAATTTCTCTTTTTACAGCTTCATAAAGTAAAGTAGTTTGTAATTTATCAAGTTCACTAATAGCCCTATTTATTTGGTCCCTTTTATCGTTAGAACCATTACCCTGTGAAATTTGGTCTCTTATGTCTTCTAGATATTTTTTAACCTTCTCTACCAAATTACTTGCGGTATTACTACTTGGAGCGTCACTAAACTCTTCAGGAACGATCTCCTTTAAGCCACGTATATTTTCTAATCTAATTCTAACACTGCCTAACCTCTTTGCTTCTTTAATCTTCTTTTCGCTGTCTCTACGAATATCTTCTAATCTTTTAGCACCATTATTTTTTTCTACCCCATATTTCTTACATAACCCCTCTAATTCTCTTACAATTCTCTCCGCTTTTTTAACCTCTCCATTTAAAGAACCATTTAAAGATATTATCCCGTCCCTAATCTTTGAAGCGATTGAAGGTGTAATAGTCTTTGCATATCTACTACTAATTCTTCTTGCCTCTTTTCCTGAAACTCCACTACCATTACCATTATTTGATGCTTGCAACAAACGAAGTAAACCTTCATAGCCTTCTCTGCGACTAACTTCATTGTTATCAGATAATTTTTTAGAGATATCTTCTAATGATGGTTGTTGATCTGTTAACTGTGATAGTTGTTCTGTAGATTGTGTTGTTTGCTCAGGTGACGTTGGTTGCGCTTGTCCTGCCTTTAAAACACCCTCTGTTAACTCATTTAATTGTGCCTCAATTCCTTCGTTTACTTTTAAAGCTGCCCTTATTATATTTGCTATAAGAGATCTGTAGTTTGGCTTAACATAAATATAAATAACCCCATCTTCAATTTTATACAATTTTTCTGTATTATTTTCTTCAGAATTTTTAATAATTATCTTTCTAACTCCATTGGTAGAAGAAATTTCTTTTAACGCTCTCTTGATATTATCTTCTATTTCTTTTCTTTCTGTTTCGCTTAAGTGTATTTGTTCATCAACAACCAACAAATCTGTTGAGTCTCCTTCTACAATTAAAGATTTTCCTAAATATACATCATAACTCATATCAGCTATTCTTAATTTTCCATCTCTAAATTTGCGCAAGAAAGAAAGCACTTTCTTTACAAAATCCTCTACGGATAAATCTATCAACTTTATAGGAACTTCTTGCTCCACGGATAAAGGTGCAAATCTTTGTAATATTCGTTGTCTATACTCCTGTTCAAAAACGTTACCTTCTTCTAATCCAAATAACCTTAATAGTGAATAAAATTCTGCAAAGTCTTTTACATAATTATCTGGATTGCTTGCTATATTTTTAATTTTATTTATTAACTCACTTTTTCTCCTAAATAAAACTGACTGTTCTTTTGATAATTTTTCCTTTTCCTGTTCTAATCTTTGAATTTCCTCTTTATAGCTCTTGACTTCTCTCATTAAATAACTAATACTAGCAAATCTATCCCTCAGCACTCTCTTTATACCCAACAACAATTTCCTTACGCCTTTAGGTTCGAGTAAATTCTTAACCTTATCCAACAAAAGCGGGCTCTTTAAACGAGTTTGCTTTATAATAATTTTTATTATTTTTTCTGCCAAAGCATATATCTCACTTGCATTGGAACGCTTTATACCGGCTAATTGTGCCAAATTCTCACTAATAACATTTATCAAATTTTCTCTCAACCACTCCTTTGCCTCATTATAATTTTTTTGCTTCTTTTCATTATTTTCTATAAATTCTTTTATGCAACCAGATAACGAATCGGATAACGATAACGACCTTAACTCTTCCTTGATTAAATCCTCCGCTGCATTTAAATCTTGCTTTAATTTTTTAAGATTAGTGATTCTCTTCTTTAATTCTTCTTTTCTATTCTCTATATTCTTCGATAAATTATTATATTCTTCCTTAAGAGCCTGATATATTTGAAGTTCTGCCCTAAACCAATCTTGCTCTTGCTGAGTTAAATCTGAACGCTTTAATGTAGTTTCTAAATTCTTTATTCTCCAAGTAAACCATTTATTGTAATCTACCTCACCA
>JAMWDA010000212.1 GCA_023818995.1 Candidatus Omnitrophota bacterium | reverse complement strand
TAAGAAAATTATCCTCTCTTCCTTCTATAGCAATAATCTTACTGGCACCAAGGTTATGAAGTATCAAAGAATGAAGTCCTTCTAAACAGCCCAACTCTAATATGCTTAGCCCTTCTAAATTTATCCTCTTGGATAACTGTTCAATTCTGGGTTCTGCAAGCATAATCTTCTGTTCAAAATTTTCAAGGGATAACTCCTCTATAGGAAATTTGCAATGCCAGTTTTTATAAATATCGTATCCATAAGGACTCTCTAAAACTTTACCCATTTTATTTTCCTTCTTGCAGTTTGTTATCTAAAAAGTAGTATTTTTTGTAGTATCCCTTCTAACTCAAAAAAATCATCTCTATATGAACACCATTGAAGACAGGGGAATTTACATTTTCTAATTAGTCTTCTATAGAACCTTGCCCTCTTTGAAAACCATAAACTCTTAAGAGAATCCACTTTTACATTACCAAAGGTTGCCTCGAACTCTTGTTGGCTTACACAAAAATATAGTTTGCCTTCCTGAACAATCTGAAGTCGGTTGTAACCCGCATAACAAGGAAGATGACAAGGCTTCACTTTGTCTCTAAAATATCTTTTTATCAGCTGTAGATGTCTTATACTATTTCCGATAAAATTAAAGTTCTGTATAGACTCTCTTTTATAATCTATGAGTTTATCTATCGCCTTATCCAAAACATCTAACCTGTTAGTAGGTATGACCCCTGGATAATTGTTATCTCTCTGCGTCTGGTCGATATTGCTTGCCACAACTGGCTGAAAAAGTACCTTTTCAATCTCTATTCTTTTTGCCAAATTAACTATATCCAACAGTTCCTCCAAATTATCATCCATTATTGTGCATACTGCAACTATCTTGGGAAACTCCCTATTCTTATTTCTTTTGGAACTATTCAACTGTTCGATATTCCTGATAACCTCTCCAAGAATATTCTCGCCTCTTATCTTACTGAATCTTTCTTCTGTAGCTGCATCTATAGAGACACTTAACCAATCTACGTCTGCCCTTAAACACCTTTCGATATTTTCTCTGTTTAAAAGGACGCCATTTGTAACAATCACCGCACTCAATCCTAAGCTCCTTGCATAACCTACCAAATCAAATAAGTCTTTTCTTAATAAAGGCTCACCTCCGATGAATAAAATGACTTTTGTCCCCAAATCTTTAGTTTCTCTTATAATCTTTCTAAATGTATCGGATTCTATTTCTACCTGTCTTCCTTGACTTTCTAAAAATTTCATTTGTTCATCCATGCTACACATCTTGCATCTTAAATTACATCTAAATGTAAAGTTCACCTGTACAACATCCGGAGGCAAAAGGGGATAATCAATTTTGCGGGAAAGCCAAAAGAGAAAATTTTTTAGAATTAACTGATAAAATCTTTTCTTATTCATAATTTAATCTAAATACCCCAAGCTTTTCAATATTTCTTTAGACTCTTGCGTAAGCTTCGCTATGATACTATCGGCAATAATGGGCTTAACTAGTGGATTGTCTTTTCGCCAGTCATTTAATTTTTTATTTAAAAATTTAAACTCATTTGTTCTCTCATTCACAAGATTATTTTTCTCTTCTGGATCAAGGATAAGGTTGTACAGTTCATATGTATCTTCGAGCTTGCGTTTTGTGTACCTTTTATGCAATAGTTTCCATTCTTTTGTCCTTATACAATCTTCAATTTTGTCATCTTCTTGCGAAACTTCACTATAGGCAAAAACAGAGAAGTGGCTTTTATTTTTTAGAATTAAAGGAAGTAGACTATTTCCTTTCATTGTTTTTGGTTTAACTATTCCCACGCTTTTCAGAATAGTAGGAGCAATATCTATCATTTGAACCTGGTGATCAATAATCTTGGGACGAGAAATTATCTTTTTACATTTGATAATTAAAGGGACTTTTATAATTTCATCGTATATAGACCAGTGTCCAAAATAATGATTACGTTCTCCCATAGCTTCGCCGTGGTCGGCTGTGATAACAAAAAGGGTGTTGCTGTCTAAATTTAATTCTTTTATTTTTTTAAATAATATCCCTATTTGCTCATCAACAAATCTTATCTCTCCATCATATTGAGAAATATAAAAATTAACATTTGTGATATTATTTTCTGCAATATAATTCGGTATAGCCATAAATCCAGATTTGGAATTGTAATTTATGGGGATATTTCTGGTCTGAGATTCATCTAAGAATATCTTATTATAGGGTTGGGGCGGACGATAGGGGCCGTGAGGCTCAAAATAATGAATCCAAAGAAAAAATTTTGTATTTCGATTCTTCTCTAGCCAAGCAATCACTCTCTGTGTAATTTTATCGGCTTTGATATCACCATCGTCTTTAAACACGTCAAAGCCGCGTTCCAGGCCCTGTATGCGTTTAACGTTAGTTCCAAACATGGCAGTAGTGTATCCGCTTTTCTTAAGCACCTCTGCAAGGGTAGGAAGTAGAGGATTTATCTTGTAACCCACATTGTAGACACCATGGGTTCTGGGATATGTAGAAGTATGTAGGGATGGTAACGATAGATAAGTGCAGGAGCCTTGTGCAATGGCCTGAGTAAACAATGCACTTTCTTTAGCAAAAGCATCAATATTGGGAGAAGTATTCTTTTTGTATCCATAACAACCGA
>JAMWDA010000211.1 GCA_023818995.1 Candidatus Omnitrophota bacterium | reverse complement strand
CTAAGTTTAGATAAATTGTTAGCACAAGCCGAACAGGCACCAATAGTAAAATTAGTAGACCTTATTATTAGACAAGCAATAGAGGATAGAGCTTCTGATATACATATTGAACCGCATTATAATAAACTAATTATAAAATATAGAATTGATGGTTTACTTTACGAAATTCCTTCTCCTTCACCATCGGTATATTTACCTTTAATATCAAGAATAAAAATTCTTTCAAAAATGGATATTGCTGAAAAAAGACTTCCTCAAGACGGTGGTTTTATGGTAAAAATACAAGATAGACTAATAGATTTACGGGTCTCTACTTTACCTACCATTTATGGCGAAAAAATCGTTTTAAGAATTTTAGATAAATCTCGTGTGCCGTTAGATTTGTCTAAATTAGGTTTTTTTCCACAAGAATTGGAGTTGATACGTAAGGGTATAACTTCTTCATATGGTTTAATTTTACTTACAGGTCCTACAGGGAGTGGGAAATCAACAACGCTTTATGCTGTTTTAAATGAAATAAAGACGCCAACACTTAATTTTCTTACAGTAGAGGATCCAGTAGAATTTAGGTTAGATGGAATAAATCAAGTTCAAGTAAAACCTGAGATAGGGTTAACTTTCGCAAACGCTTTGCGTTGTTTTTTAAGACAAGATCCAGATATAATTTTAGTTGGTGAAATTAGAGATTTAGAAACAGCTGAGATATGTATAAGAGCATCCTTAACAGGACATTTAGTTCTATCAACTTTGCACACAAATGATGCCCCATCTACAATAACAAGGCTCCTTGATATAGGTATACCAAATTATTTAGTTGCCTCATCTCTAAGACTTATTGTCGCACAAAGACTTATAAGAAAGTTATGCCAATATTGTAAAGAGCCGTATGAGATAAAAAGTGAGGAGATTGCATCTGGAATAATTCTAAAATCACCGCTAATTTATAAAGCAAAGGGCTGTGAAAAATGCAATTTTATAGGTTATAAAGATAGAACTGTAATCGCAGAAACTATGCTTATTGATGAAGAACTACGTGAAGCAATACATAAAGGATTAAATATTACTGAAATTAGAGAAATTGCAAAAAAAAAGGGAAGTTACACTTTATTAGAAAGTGGTTTAAGAAGGGTGGAGGAGGGTATTACTTCTTTGGAGGAGGTTCTTTCTGTGGCAGAAAAATATTAGGCTTTGATTATGCGAGAATTAAAAATAACCTTAAAACCCATCCAAATTTTAATTAGTGGTGGATAGAAAGCAAAAAGTAAAATGAAAAAATATTTTTATGTAGCAAAAACAAAAGACGGAAAAAAGATAAAAGGCATAGAAGAGGCGAATTCTAAAGAGGAACTTTTAAATAAAATTCACGCTAAAGGATATTTTATTATTTCTGTTGAGGAACAACCTGTAAAAATTGAAAAGAAGTCAATTTTTTCATTATTCCAATATAAAGGCAAACGTAAATCTGTAAAACTTTACGATTTAGCACTTTTTGCAAGAAACCTTACAACTACTCTTTCAAGTGGATTGACTTTATTACGTAGTTTAGAAATAATAGCCATTCAAACTGAAAGTTTAAAATTAGAAAAAGCACTAACCGCTTCTGCTACATATATTAAAGAAGGATTATCATTTAGTGAGGCTCTTAAAAAATTTTCGAATATATTTCCACAACTTTGGGTTGGAATAGTTGAGGTAGGTGAATCTTCAGGAAATTTGCCCTTTGTTATGGAAAAATTGGCGGATTATTTAGAAGTGCGAATGGAATTTGAAAGAAAGATTAAAACTGCTCTTGTTTATCCAACAATTATTTTAATTGCCGCAATCATTGCAGTATTTGTATTTTTAAGATTTATTCTTCCTAAATTTATTGTAATTTTTGAACAATTTGATATAGAGCTACCATTTCTAACACAGATCATTTTTGGCATAGCTAAAATATTTAAAAAGCCACTACTTTTTGGTATTATCGTAGGGGGTTTAATTTTAGGGATAGTTTTATTGATGCGGTCATTTAGAAATCCACAAACAAAAAAATTTTGGGATAAATTTATTTTGAAATTCCCTATTATTAGAGATTTAGTTTTTATAGAGTGTTTAGAGAGATTTAGTTCATCTGTTGCGATCCTATTAGAAAGTGGCCTTCCGTTAGTTCTTACTTTGGAAATAGCAGCTTATTCGACAAACAACTCTTTTTTAGAAAAAGAGCTGCTATATGTTCGTGATAAAGTAAGAGATGGGGGTTCATTGTCTAACGAATTAAACAGACAAAAGATATTTCCTCTTTTGATTTCAGAAATGGCTAAAATTGGAGAAGAGACAGGAACTTTACCAAATGTTTTTAACAGAGTATCGCTACATTATCAAAAAGAACTTTCGACAAAAATAGATCGTCTAATAAGTGCTTTTGAGCCTTTATTAATTATTATAATTGGTATAATTATTGGTATTATTGTAATTTCTTTATTTTTGCCTTTATTTAGACTTTCTACTTTAGCTGGTGGTAAAGGTATTAGTTTGTAGAAATATTTGACAAAATAATACGCCTTGTGGTATAAAAAAATTGAAAGTGAAATAAAAAAAGGAGTCAACTATTTAAAATAAAAGATGAACAATTTACTTAAATACTCTATTCTCCCAAAGCAGAGCATAGATAGTC
>JAMWDA010000210.1 GCA_023818995.1 Candidatus Omnitrophota bacterium | reverse complement strand
ACTTCTATTAATTTTTCTCCCTCTAAAACATTCCTAAAATAACACAAAGCATAAATTGGTTCAATACCCGTAGAAGTTGGTCCAGCAATAATACTAATTGTTCCCGTAGGAGCAATGGTAGTAAGAGTAGCATTCCTTATCCTTATACCTCGTTTCTCCCATATACTTTCTTTCCATGCAGGAAAGACTCCCCTTTCCTTTGCTAAATTTATTGAGCACTGCTGAGAATTATCATAGATAAAACTCATAATCTTCTTGGCTAACTCTATTGCAAACTCACTATTATAAGGTATTCCCAAATAACCCAACATAGTCGCCCAACCCATTACCCCTAAACCAATCTTTCTTGTTCTCAAAGTATTCTCTTTAATCTGGGGAAGAGGAAATTTATTAGCATCGATAATATCGTCAAGGAAACGTGTAGCCAAATGCGTAACTCTTTTTAATTTTTCCCAATCAATAGTAAATTTATCACCTTCCTCTTTTACCATTTTAGCTAAATTTATAGAACCTAAATTGCAACTTTCGTAAGGTAGAAGTGGCTGTTCACCACAAGGATTTGTGCTTTCAATCATACCTAAATGAGGAGTGGGATTAGCTTCGTTAATCTTATCTATAAATATAACTCCCGGTTCACCATTCCTATGAGCATATTCGGCAATAAGGGTAAAAACTTCTTTTGCATTTAATTTGCCACAAACCTCTTTATTTCTTGGGTCAATCAAATTGTAATTTTCACCTTTAAAAAATCTTTCCATAAACTCGTTTGTTATAGCTACGGAGATATTGAAATTGGATACCTCTCCCTCTCTTTCCTTACATTTTATAAACTCTAAAATATCAGGATGGTCAATCCTCAGTATTCCCATATTTGCTCCCCGGCGTGTGCCTCCTTGCTTTACTGCCTGAGTAGCAGCATCGAAGACTTTCATAAAAGATACGGGGCCACTGGCTACACCACCTGTGCTTCTAACCGTACTGTTCTTAGGACGTAAACAAGAGAAATTAAATCCTGTTCCTCCCCCTGTTTTATGAATAAGAGCGGTTGCTTTAATAGCATCAAAAATAGATTCCATAGAATCCTCTACAGGAACAACGAAACAGGCTGATAATTGTCCTAAACTTCTTCCCGCATTCATCAATGTGGGTGAATTAGGCATAAATTCTAAATTAGCAATTATATTAAAAAACTCTTGCCTCCTCCTCGCCAATAAATCATCAGAAGTAATGTATCTTTTCTCTATATCCATAACTGCAGAAACTATCCTTTCTACCATATCTTTAGGTTTCTCTATTACTTCCCCTTGACTATTCTTCTTAAGATAACGTTTCTTCAAAACTATCAACGCATTAGGAGAAAAATTTAAATTCTCTTCCATAATCTCCTCCTTCCTTGGATTCCATAAGATAAACACATTATATTGTATCTATAAAAATTTTTACCACTATATTTAGTAAAAACAAACAAAAATATTCCCTTCTCGGAAAATTTAAATCCTTACGATTAAATATAAAAAAGAACTCTTTTGGGGAACCTATTAAGTGAAACTTGCTTATAGAAAACTTCTCTTAAGTAATAATTGAGAAGATTATTAACTAATGTAACTTACACTATCTCTTATCACTAATTCAGGTTCAAATATTATTTTCTTTATAGTTGTATCTTTTTTCTCCACTATATCCATAAGGATATCTACGCCTAACTGTGCCATTCTATCCAATGGTTGACGAACAGTAGTTAACCCAAAAGAATCATAGATACAACGAGGATTATCATCGAAACCTATTATACTTAAATTACGAGGAACATCTATCCCCTTCTCCCTTACACTATGTAATACCTCTTGAGCCATCTCATCGCTAGCACAAAAAATAGCCGTGGGCCTCTGAGAAAGAGCTAATAATTCTTCTAAACATTTTCTTGCTTCCAAAGGTGAAAAATTAGCTAATTTTATAACTTTTTCATCTATAGGTAAACCGTTCTTTTCTAAAGCAAACTTATAACCACTTAGTCGTTCGTAAGCACATTGCACTTTTAAATCTCCTCCTATATGGGCAATTACTTTATGCCCATGACTAATTAAAAATTCGGTAGCTTCTACTGCTCCTTTAAAATTATCTATAGCTACAAAACTTACTTTCTTCTCCTCTAATCTTTTATTAATAACTACTGTGGGTATACCCTCCTTCAATAAACGAAGAAGTTGCTTCTCATTATTTATTATATCGGCAAATATTACTCCATCTACCAAAGATGTTCTTAAATTGTCTTTTCCACGATAAATATTTAAGTGTAGGTCATAACCAATCTTCTCCAAAGCTATACCTACATTCCTTATTATTTCCAGAGCATAAAAAGAATAGAATATACCCTCATAGCCGGGAATAACTAAACCCACGGTATTTAACTTGCCTCCTGCTAATCTCTGAGCATAAACCTGAGGCTCATAATTTAGTTTTTTTATTGCTTGGGAAATCTTTTCTCTATTATTTCTCTTTAAAGATAAAGGGTTGTGAAGGAAACGAGAAACACTGGCAATAGAAACACCCGCTTCTTTTGCTACATCTATAATAGTAACTTTGTGAGAGCTCACAAGCCAAAAAACTTACTTACTAATCACCTTATCACCCTCGTTAATCGAATAGTTGGCTTTAACTT
>JAMWDA010000016.1 GCA_023818995.1 Candidatus Omnitrophota bacterium | reverse complement strand
ATGTGGCTGTTGTGTATGTAGCTGGGTCTACAAAACCAAAATCATACGTGTTCGGTGATACCGCTACAGAAATATACCTAACCGTCACTGTAACCGTTATCGTCGCTGTCTGTGCCGCATACAAACTTAAAGGTAAAACCACTAACACCATACCTAAAAAAATAAACCTCACCCACCTCATATTACACCTCCTCCTTTAATTTACAGATTATCCCTATATCTATTAACTTCACCCCTCCTCCTTAGAACTCTGTTGATTTATACGCTGATACAGTAACCACTATACTCTGCTGATTTGTCGCTGTGGTTGACGATGGAGCTCCAAACCTAAACCATAAATTAATCGTCCCACTGGAAGGAACATTATCTCCATCTTGGTCACCACTAAAATTAGTAGCATCACAGTTCTTCTGGGCACTCTCAAATATTATGTCATCTGTCCCCTCTGCCGGCGCATCTCCTACATATATATCCCCAGGAGCTACAGAATTAAATAACGCCAATAACTTGTACTCCTCTGCTCCAGGATTTGCTGATGTCTCCTCTACTGTCCATGCTGCCGGGCCTGTGGTTATCTGTAACTTGAAATCCTCAGTATCGTTACCATCATTGGTTACATCTATATCCGATGTGGCTGTTGTGTATGTAGCTGGGTCTACAAAACCAAAATCATACGTGTTCGGTGATACCGCTACAGAAATATACCTAACCGTCACTGTAACCGTTATCGTCGCTGTCTGTGCCGCATACAAACTCAAAGGTAAAACCACTAACACCATACCTAAAAAAATAAACCTCACCCACCTCATATTACACCTCCTCTAATTTTCACTTTGCGCTAATGTGCTATAAACTTTTAGCTCATTACTCATTAGCACACCACTTTTTACTCTTACTCCACTCTAAACAAAACCCTACAAAAATTAGCCTTACCTTTATCATCCTCTACAAAAATTAACCCTTCCCAATTCTTACCTTTTAATTCATCCTCATTGGGGATAACTAAATCTACCTCTAACTCTTTACTACTATTACCTTGTATCGTAACTTTTCCCCAAGAGGGCTTTAACCACTCTTCATTTTTTATCCATATATACCCTTGAGAAGAGGTAATTCTATCTCCGCTAACCTCTTTAGGTATATGTGAGTATATATTGTAGGTATGTTTCTCGCTATCGTTATTGTAAATCTTAATCTTACCTACTTTCTTGTTTACTCCTAACCCTACTTTTTCTATACTCAGTACCCCTGGCTCCAACCCCAATCTTCCAAAAGGCTTCTCCTTTAAACCATCTTTTCCCAGAGTCTCTAAATAATAAGATGGGTGAGCGGAAAGAACCAATTTCTCTCCTGGTTCAGGCACACCTGCTACGGATAAACCTACTACCCACTTCTGATTATAGAATTTCTCTTCCTCAGGTATCTCTAAATACATCTTAACATAAGCTTTGCTCTGAGGAGGGATTCTAACTTGTTCTTGTTCCAATTTAAACCAACTACTCTCAGGAATAGGCTCATAACCTTTAAGCCAACCCTCTATACCTACCTCTTCTGGTTTACCCCCTTTAATAGTATAAGTATGATAAGAGTCACTACGATTATAGATAACCAAAGCTAAACCTGTTGTTTCAAATATATCCACTCTTTTGCCGGGAACAAGATTCTGTAAAATAAATCCTCCCGGTTCCACGGTTAATCCTAACCCGCCTGCTCCTTTAAGCTCAACTGGTGATTTAGACTCTTCTTGAGGATACCCACAAAAATTACTCAATGCTAACAGAACTATTAAAATTATCCCAAAGCCACGGAAATTTAATTTAACCATCTTCTTACCTCCTTCCAATTTAAAAATTTTGATAATAAAAATAAACGCAAATCTTGATTATCTCTCACCTCCTTCCTGGTAAATAAAACCTATAGGCTTAGGTAAAAGAAAACAGCCCGGACGCCAAATTATATACCGATGGGCTAATCGGCTATAAAAATGTCCGGGCTTAGGTAAGGAGATTAATAAGAAAACGTAAAATCCAAAATCTAAAATCTGAATATCAACAACCAATCTCCCTAAGTTTCTATAAAACTTTTGTGCTTCAAATTTCTTGATTAGAATTTTGTTTTTAATATAGGTAGGGTTAAAGAGAAAGGGAAAAAATAGATTAAAATTATAAAAACAATTTTTATCTCTCTCTAAAAAAATCATTTCCTTACCTAAGCCCTAACCTAATTTTTCTAATTTCAAGCACAGATTAGCCCTTATCCGTGCTATATAAAAAAATAACCGCGCTTTATGGCGCGGTTATGAATTAACCTAAAAAAATTTTTAGGTACCTTCGGTAACCTGGCAACCATGGGAGATAATCTCCTTTAGGCCCAATAGCTTTGCGCCCTCGTGTTTCCACGAGTTTGCTCTTATCGGATACCCTTTTTATAGTTATAACCTGATTGTCTGATATATATATACCATAAAAAAACATATTTTTCAAGCCCCCCTTTCTATCCCCTCATTCCACCCGCCGGGTGGATTCCACCCGGCGGGTGGAATCTCTAGGTGGAATTGGGTTATATCTGGATATTCAAGAAATTCTTCTCCTGTGTTGCCAGATGGGTTCTAAACTCCTCAGTTATATCCCCTTTCTCTTTTACCTTTACCCATCCCTCTCTTAAATCAGAGATTATCTTATAACACTCATCTACAATCTTAGGTGTTTGACGAACAATTGCTTGAGCAACAGTTAGTCTTCTTAAAACATAATCGTAAATCCTATATAAGTTACCTGCTAAATTGTAGTCTATATCAAAATTTAGAATCCTCATTAATCCTTCTATTATCTTCTTTATCCAATCAACCTTCTCCCTAAATCTATCATGCTTATTTGATTTAAATAGCTCCTTTGCCTCCTCAAAACAGACAACCATCTCATCGTAAAGCATAATCAATGCTTCCAGGTCAGAAGAAGATTTTAATTTCTCTAATTTATATCTTTTACTCTCATCCATAATTCTTAGTATTCTATACTTCGTGTATACTCCTCACTGCTTATCTTCTTCCTCACCCTTAGCAAAATTCCTTCTATCCTCTCTAAAATAAACTCTGCTGAATCTAAAAAACCTTTGTAAACTTCATAAGCGGATTCTGTTACCTTCTTCTGTGCCTCAACTTCTATACGGCTAAATCTTGAACTTATATCTAATAAAAGATAAAGATAGTAGCCACTACCGTAAATCAAACAAGGACTAAAGGGATTCTTATCTATCTCTCTACCCAAATTCTCTAAATCTAAAGCAAGCTGACGGATCTCTTCTCTATTATCAGAAGCGGAAGAAATAAGCTCTTTTAATTTCTTTGCCTTCTCATAACCTTCTTGTAAATTATCTCTCAATAACCTTATCTGGGATAAACTCTCTTCTAAATTATTCCTAAACGCCTCTATATCGGGTTTAAAACTATCTATCTTTTCCTTTATCGCCTCTTTCACCACCTCGCTAAATGAGGCTTGACTATAATCTTTCAATACCTCTTCTAAAGAGATAAGCTTTGTTCCTTCAATAAATGCTCCCCCTGATGTAGAGTTTATAAATTTCACATTGAGATGATTCTTTATATACCTCTTCATATTCTCTAAAAAAATAAAAAAAACTTGATTAGTTAGAACTTTCTCCTCATAATTCCCTTTAACCCACATAAATCCCTGTTTCTCAAATGACTCCTCATCGCTAAAACTTAAACTTACTCCATCATACATTGTGCCTTTAGCGTGTGTTCTGCCATCACAAAAACTTAAATCTTGACCAACTAAAATAATGGGATTAAACCCCATTTGCACAGCAATATCTATACAAGCATGTGCTACTGAACCACCACTAAACACTATTCCTTTTCTTTGACTATCAGGCAGGAATATAGAAAAATGGTTATTACAAGAGTAAAAAAAATACTTTGGCTTAAACATATCTACAATCTCTTTTCGCACAAAATCACTAGCTACAAGATAACTACTCTTAGGAACACTTATTCCCTCAAATTGTTTAAGAACCTTAGGATGAGCATCAACAACTACTACAAAATCCGGCTCTATGCCAGCGTTAAGTAAAACCTTTAATGCTGTGCCTACACAAAATATAGGAATTCTACCTTTCGCTCTCTTTAAACCATCTATATCGTTATTCAAAGATGGACCAGCAGAGACAATTATCGCAGGCATATTCATAAATAACCCTTTTAAATCGCTAAGCCCTAAAGAATTTACCACATCAAAAAGATTATCTAAACTATTCTCCTGCCAGATATTCTTGAAGGTATTAAGTGTCCCTAATGACAGCTGCTGCCAACTCATACAGTTACGAATACTCTTTAATATCTCTAAATAATATTCCAGATATGTGTGCACACTTGGTGGATGTAAAATAGTATCTACTCCTGCCATATCGTTAACACGAAAAAAATTTGAATTCTCTATAATACGCGAGACTAAAGAAGCATCTTCTTCTAAGATAATATATACACCTTTATCTTTTAGTAACTGGGAAAAATCTATTATCTCTAACGCTTTCTTAAAGATAGCCGGCTCTTTTTCTATAATAAGCATTCTACCCTTAAAATTTCTATCACTCCATATCCTTTTTATATGATAACCTAACCCAAACCCTAAAGCAACAAGATTGTAAATATTCTCTATATCCAAGTCTTCTATTAAATAATCTACTTCTTTTATGGGATTATAAAGACTATGGAAAAATACTCCTTCCACACGCAAAGTGAAAATACCACACTTAGAAGTTAAAACCTCTATAGAGGGTTTATCTTCAACAGCTAATATCCTTTTATAAAGTGCAGGGCGAGTCTGTTTTAAAGCATCTAAATTGTTTTTATAAATGGTCTCGGTCATTGTTAGAATTTAAGAGCTGAACATTAACTTATCCCTTTCAATACCTTCTCTATAAGGGGTATTACTTCATACTCTATTAAATCTGCCATTAAAACATAATCCTTACGTTGAAAACTATCTAAAATTCCTCGGGTGACTTCTGCAATATACTTCATCCCTTCCTTATCTTGATAAGCAAGTAAACTCTTTAGAATCTCGGTAAACTTGGGGATTAACTGGGTAGCTAAAGCAATCTTACCCTTTCTTAAATAAGAAACTATCTCCTTTAGATTATTATATTCTTGGTTTACCATATTTATCCTTTAATGATTATCCTCGGTTAATAAATAATATCCACCTCTTTTACCCCTTCTTACTCCCACGATACCCTTTAAAAAAGCAATCTGCAAACGCAGATAGGAAGGATTAACCCTTAGCCTTTTAGCTAAATCATAAGATCTTATAGGATGAGCATAAGTTGGATTCTCCTCTTTTAAAACTCTTATAATTTCATATTGAATTGCTTTCATTATTTAAGAATTCCCTTTGATAAATTACAAACGAATGCGTAAATGTTTATTCTTCTTATTTGCTCCTTATCGCTGATATTTTCCCCTTACCAAACATAACCTAACATTTTAAAACAAAAAAATATTTATTTAAATTTAATAGGAACGGCTATTATAATAGGAAGGTAGAAGTTTCTGTGCCATAAATAAGCTTAAAGAATCATTGTTGGAGATAAGGGACTCTACTTTTGACCATTGCACAAGTAATTTTGCTTCTAATCTATCCAAATAAGCTTCAAACTCCTCAATATCTTCGTTTATCTCCTCAATACGATTATTTACATTATTTATACTATTGGTTACTTTACCGCTATAACCTAAGATATTATCTAAGTAATTGTAGATCCGCCAGGCTATACCAAAGGAGGGGTTATTAAAGAGAGTAGCTACGCTCCCGGGATCGCTTTCCAAAACCGCTTCTAATCTCTCCCTATCAACTATGGACATTACTCCCTCTTTATCCACCTCTATCCCAATTCTAAAAAGAGAATTTATCTCCTCAGGCTGGCCACTCACTAATCCTGTAGCTAAACTCCTCAATTCATAAGGAATACTCTTAATTAAAGTATTGGTATTTAAAGGAGAGGCTTCTTTTGTTTCTACATCGTAGGCAGTTTGAGTTTTAATCTCACTTATTAACTCATTGTAAGTGTTAACAAAATCCTCAAGAGCGGAAATTACACCATTAGTATCCTCATCAACCGTTAAAGTAGAGTTACCTATGGATAAGAGATTTAAAGTAACTCCTTGAATAGCATCACTAATTACATTATCTTGACGAACAAAGTTCAAGGTATCAATAGTAAAGTTAGAATCCTGGGCAGGAACGAGCTCATACTGAATATTATTACCAATATCTATAACTCCTATAGTTTTTAGTAATGTGCCACCTGTATCCGAGAAACTCATCTGGTTAGTTGAACCCTTATTGGTAGAGGTGATCACTAATCTTGAGGTATTAGAAGTTTCATTAACCACAATTGCTTTTGCTTCTACCCCAGAATAATTTATAGCATCTGCTATATTATTTAAAATAGTTGCGTTCTCATCGCCAGCATTTATATCCACACTTATCTCAGTATCCACACCATTTATGGTAATTTTAAATGTCTTTGTTCCTGTCCCTTCATTGTTAACAATATCTAAGTCTGTGCTTATAAATTGCCCACTGGCTACCTTATGCTGGGTAGCTAAGCTATTAACGCTGATATCATAGACACCTTTTAATGCTATACCAGAAACATTAGCGGTTAAAACACTCTCATTACTAGAAATTGCCTCTTTTCTACCAAATATACTACTTGAACCTGTCTTCCTAAGGGAATAAACTATATTTCTTAGATTACTTAGCTTACTCTGAATAAGTTGTAGTGCACTTAATTGCTCTTGAAAAACATCACGGCGTGCTTTTAACCTTTCTAAGGGTTGAGATGCTCTCCCAACTAACTGAGAAACAATCAGATTAACATCAATACTCGTTTTAGTAATACCCTCTATCATACCTCTCTATCTACATTTAAACCCTTAAATACACTATCATAATAAGATAAGATACGATTATTAAAATTGTCTAAATAAAGGTTATCTTCATCTTTTATCCCTATATAAGGGATAACGACGAGAAGTTGTTTAGTAATTCTATGAAAGATATGTGCCCTTATAGCTCCTTCATCCTCAGCAAAACGAATAAATAGCGAACTCTCCTTTATCTTCTCTGCTATCTCCTCTACTCTCTTAAAAACATCTTTATCTATATCTTTACTCTCCTTAAATTCAAATTTATCTTTTATCTCTTTAAATTCATCTCTTAATTTATGGACACTCACATTACTCTTACCAATTCTTTTGAACTTTAAATTATTAAGATAAAAGAATTTTTCCTTTATCTTTTCAAAATTAATCTCTTCTAATCCTTTTATTTCTTTATCCATAACTTAAAAATTTAAAATAATAAAACTTACGCCAGGATTAATCTCCTGGCGTAAATAAAATTATGCTCCTCCACCTAAAAGGGCTAAGGCTAAAGTTTGGGCAGCATTAGCCTGAACTAAAGCAGAGATACCTGATTGCACAACGATCTGATAATTAGTCAAATTGGTAGTCTCCTCTGCCAGATCAGCATTCTCAATTCTACCCCTTGAAGAGATTAAGTTCTCTACCAAAGCATCGGTTGCATCCACACTCTTAGTAAATGCTGCTGCCTGTGCACCAATATTAGCCATAAAGTTTGTAATTCTGGGAAAAGCATATTGAGATAAACTCTGGAGAGTGCTTAAAGCTTCTGCTGCTGTTCCAATACTTAGGCCACTAATATTTAAACCATTACCACCTATAGTTAAACCACCACTTGCTGCAGCACCACTCTGCCATCTTATTATCACAGTAACTACATTACTTGCTCCCTCACCAGCTTGCACAGCTACAGATAGACTACCTGTAAGAAGGGTTTTACCTAAAAATTTTGTATTTGTTGCCAAGCGTTGAATCTCAGGGACAATCTCGCGAAATTCCATATTGAGGAGTTCTCTCTCATCATCAGAAAGTAATCCATTATTGGCCTGGTTAGCTAACTCATTTAATCTCTGTAAATCCTCTAATATTACACTGGTAAAACTATCCGCAGTAGAAAGAAGGTCTAAACCCATACGTAGGTTATTACCTCCTGTATCCCATGCTTGAATACTCTTGGTAAACCTTGTAACTAAAAGTAAACCTGCAGCATCATCCTGGGCACGATTAATTCTTTTACCTGAGGATAATCTTTCTAAGGTGATATTTAAGGCTCTCTGGGCAATACCCAGATACCTCTGAGCACGCATAGAAGGAATATTGGTAAGCGTATAGATTGGCATCTTTCACCTCCCTGTATTAAATAACATCCTTGTCTATCTTCCTCTCTAAGAGTTAATAATTTGTCTTCTCACCTCCTTTCTTTAATATTGAGAGGAAGAACTAATTTTTCTTCTTTCTTCTTACCAGAAGCAATATTTATTTCCTTTATTTTCTCATAGAGCTCTTTTCTATAAATACTAACCTCTTTAGGAGCAATTATACCTAAACGCACCTGCTCTCCACTAACCTCTAATACCTTAATTTCAATATTATCACCTATAATTATAGATTCATCTAACTTCCGTGTTAAAACAAGCATACCCCCTCCTTGGGTGTCTATTATAATTATCGGTAAATTGAGAAAAAACTTTAATTCTCTTTTACCGGCAAAGTATCAAATGGTCAAAAGAATAAAAGTTTTGTTTGTAAGGATTTAACCTTAAATCACTCTTCTTGCCAAAGTTTAAACTTAGGACTATACTCTTTAAAATTATTTATAATCACTTGACTACCTAATCCCTTTTTTGTATTAATAATTAAGGGAGCAACTAAATTCATCGTTGACTCCTTAGGGTCAGATGGTATATTCACAATAGATAAAATAAGGATCTCTTCATTAGAAGGAGAATCAATCTTTTTTAAATCCTCCTCATCAATATCTGGTTTATAATCAGGGCATATTACCCAAGGAATAACTACAAAGAAACATAGGTCGTAATCTAAAGCGGTCAATCTACCAAAAGGAGCCTCTTGGGGATGAGTTAGAATAACAAACCGTTTAACTTTCTCAAATCCCGGTATACCATCGGGAAAAGTAAAAATGTGCTCAGGCTTTAAATCCAATACTTCATAACTACTACTCTTTACTGCTTCCATTTCTCCTCCCTAATACACAAACAAATTATACCAATATTTATCTGTGCCCATCCTAAGTTAGAATCTATCTTCATAACTATTTTATAAAATCAAACAATGTCCCTTGCATTAATTTACTGGTAGAGACCAAACTTGCCTGATATATAGTTTGTTCGTAATTTATATCAGAGATAACTTTAGCTAAATCTGCCTTCTCATTACTATCAATATCTTCGGAAACATCTATCTCTTCCTTGGAAAGAATATCTTTAGCCAAAGTTATAGCATCTAAGCTTAATCCTACCACAGAACGTCTTACTGCTAAATTATCCAGTATATCCTCTAATTCCGGTATACGTAAGCTATTTATATTAACTACATTGCCTGAAGTTAAATCATTACGCAGATTTATAAGGGTATCAAATATATCTACACCTAAGTTGGCATCCCTAAATATAGCGGGATAATCAAAATCAGCTACCCCATCGTTATCTGTATCGTTACTACCTAAAACATTAACCGTAATCGTATTCCCCTCACCTATCTCCACTACACGCTGTCCACCATCACCATTGTAATCTACGCTGGTAATTAAACCTCCTGTGTAATTGGCAGTAAAAGGCTTTGTATTGGTAATATGCCCTGCAAAAATATAATTATTATCCACAGCGCTATTACTTAAAGTTACTATCTCTTTTAAAAGAGCTTCCACCTCTTCCGATAAACCTGCTCTTATCTCCTGAGGTAAAAGCTCATTCCCTGCTGTTAAAGCAAGCTCATAAACCCTCTGAACAATATCCTGCACAGAGGCAATAATTGACTCTGTGGTATTCATCCATATCTCTACTGTGCTTATATTCCTCTGGTATTGGACAACACTCTCCTTAACCTTTTTCCACCTTAAAATCCTCTGGGTAGCAATAGGGTCATCAGAAGGAACTTTAACCCTTATACCAGAAGCAAGCATCTCCTGATTATGTGCCAACTTCTCAAAATGCCTCTGGATATGCACTAAAGATGTTCGTAATATTCCCTGTTCAGTTATCCTCATACTCCCCCCTTTTCCACCCGCCGGGTGGAATAAAGGTTACTTAAGCATATCAATCAATGTTTGATACATCTCGTTCATAATAGTTATTAGCTGAGCGGAAGCATTAAAACTATTCTGATATTCTATAAGTTTTGCTGCCTCCTCATCTAAGGAAACACCAAAAACAGCATCTTTAAAATTAGCCAGTTGATTAAAAAGAAACTCTTCGTTCTCTACATTATGAGTCTCCGTTTGCGAACACATACCCAGATAGGAAATAAGAGAATCGTAGTATTCACTAAATGTCTGCGAGCTAATAGCTGTGCGGTCATTATGGAGTTGGGCAATGGCTAAAGCATTTGAACCATCACCACTCCCACCAGCAGTATCAGGAACAGTATCTCCATCAGTATCATAAACACTAGCGGCAGCTACTCTTCTTAAACCCTCAACAGGGTCTAAAATAGCTGAACTTAAATCCATACTTAATGCTGTTATCCCTAAAGGGTCAAAGAAATCTCTTCCCCATACACCATCTAAACCAGCACCTAACCTATGCTGAGTATTAACTTTCTCCACAATAGCTTCTGCTAAATTATCTAAAGCAGATTGATAGTAAGGAATACCCATCTCTTCACTATCTCTTATATCCAATAATCCCTTTAGCTCACCGGAATTAATAACTATATCATCTCCCCCTAAATCATTCTCCGCCTTTATAGAAGCATAGTAGTTATTATTGGGATTATCTACCACTTCTAATTTGGTAACAATATCTCTTTGCACAACAATCATACCCCCAATATATACGTTAGCTGTCCCATCATCCTGAAGAACAACCTCTATATCGGTAAGCTCAGAAAGCTCCTCTAACAAAAGGTCTCTACGGTCAAACAAATCATTGGGATTATCTCCTGTAGGAACAATACCCACAATCATTCTATTAGTATCCGCTATCTGTTGCAATTTGGTATTTATATCGTTAACGATAATCCTTACATTGTTATCTACATCTCTACGTAAATCCAATAACTCCTGAGCCAATTTATTAAAATAATCACATAAGGATTTACCTTTCTGCACAACCTGGGCACGCACAATACTGCTTTCGGGAGAAGCACTTAACTCCTGAAAAGAGTTAAAAAAATCGTTCATTAAAGAACTTAATCCTACAGAACCAGGTTCGTTGAAAACTGCCTCTATCCTTTTAAACATATTTTCTCTTGCTTTATACTCCTCAAGAAGTTGAATATTTGTTCTTACCTGACGAGCTACACTCATATCCCATAATCTCTCTATACTAACTACTCTTACCCCTGTGCCAATTTGACCAACGGAAAGCGGTCTAACGAAAGAAGGATGGGTGTAGGGTTCGGTAGCGGTTAAATTTACTCTCTGGCGAGAATAACCAGGGGTATTAGCATTAGCAACGTTATGAGAAATAACCTCCATCGCTAACTTATAACTCTGTAATGCTCTTAAACCAACCTCTATACCAAAGAAAGGCGAAGTGCCCATTAGTTTGCCTCCTCAATTATTTTATCTACCAATAAAGATGTATTTAAAAACAAACCTCTCTCTTCTAACTCTCTTTTTATATTAAAAACTTTTTGCTCATCTATAGAATTAAGCTTATTCAATATCTCCTCTTTTAAAATATAATTATAAAAGTGAGGCAATATTACCTTGCCATCCTTTTTATTTACTCTAACTTTATCCATCATTTGTAACTGTTCCATCTTTCTACCTCTTACTCAAATTTATTATCGGAATAAAAGCAGAAAACTTTAATCCCACAAATTTATTCTTGTAATTCGTGATTAAAATTAGGTTTGAAACATTGGGATTTGAATGTTATTGGAGTGATAAAGAATTTAAATTATTACAATTTGGCGTGCAATTCGTTAAAATCTAAATTTTAATAATTTAACGAATAATCTTTAGGTTAAAATCTCCCCGTTAATAAATATTAACTTTTAAACCAAATAAAGAGAAGGTTACTTCAACTGTTCGTAAATTTGTGGTCCATTAATAATTTTTGAGGCAAGATTTTCTGAAGATACTCTATACTCTTGATTACCTATCTTTTCCTTTATCTGCGATATTTTATCTCCTCTCTCCCGCGAACTATCCTCTATTACTTGACCGGCTACCTCTTCAATAGTTGACTTTAAAAATGCCTCTTCAGAAATAACCACACTATCCCCTTCAGGAGAGGAAGAAACACTCCTTTCTATCTCCTCTGATTTAGATTGTTTTTGTGGCGGTTCTACTTTCTTATCAAACCTTAAGGCATTAAGGATATACTCCAACCTAAAAATATCCATTTTTTCCCTCCATCTTTATTATCGGCATATCTATAAAAAACTTTAGTCCAAATAATTTAAACTTTCCAAAAGTAAAGAAACAAATATTTTGAATTCATCTATTCTATAACAACTTGATTTACAATTACTTGCGTTATGCAATATAAGCTTCTTTTCCACAATTTGTGCTCCCCTACTAAGGCAAACGATAGAAGAAACTACCCCCGGGGTGGTATCAGTATAGCCTACGTATATCTTCCCACTCTTGCACAGCTGGTATAAAGAGCGAAAAATATCTCTTTTAGTATTAGTAAGCATAACCGGTAAAGGAAACTTACTTTTTTTAGCTATAATGGTTAGTTTTTTTATATCATGGGGGGAAATATTTGAAGGTAGATAAATGAAAAAAGAGGCATCGTAGCTATCTAATATTCTCTTAACATAATTAGACTTCTTCAATAGGTTAAACTTTACCTTAAAAGCATCTATATTAACTGCCTTATCTAAATAGGAAAGATTATCTATCCCTCCTAATAAATAAGTATGATTATCTTTAAGAAATGAGTAAATCTCATTAATAGCTAAAATATCTTTTCTATCTTTTAAATCTACGCTAAAAGCATCTATCATTAAATCTTTTATAATTTTAAATTTATCTTTGAGAAGCTTTAAATTAACCTCTGAGGCTTTACCTAAATTAGCTATTATAAATAACCCCTCCTTTATTTTAGACCTCTTTTTCAAAATAACCTCCTCTCTGTTTAATCTCTATCTTACCATCATCGTTATAGGAGAAAGGTAACTCCATAATTGAATATAGAGACCCACTTATAAAAGAAAGCACACTCTGCGCCTGTTTGATAAGAAGATTGTTACGTTGGTTAATCTCTTTGAGCTCCCCTAATAAAGAGGCAAACTCCTCCTGTAATTTCTTAAATGATGTCTCTCCCCATAAAGAAGATAGAAAACTTAGATTAATCTGTGAGGAAGGAAGCCTTTGTTTTTCTCCTATTTTAGAAATAATTTTTTCCCTCGTCTCTTCCAAAGGGTATATCTTCTCTATCTCTTCATTTATACGAGAATCTATATCTTTAAGTTTTTCTAAATTATTTTCTAAGATAATTTTTGTTTTTTCTTTAGAAAGCTCTAGAATCTTCTTGTACAGATTTAACTCATCGTTTAAGAGTTTAACCAAATCGTCCTTAATCTCTTCTAAACTATTAGGGTCATCCATAAATCTAAATTTTTTAACCTATAGTTAAACAGAATATCAAATAGTCGCTTGAGGTAGGATTAAAAAATTTTATCACTTCTCTAAACCTTTTACTCTATAACTCTTTCTCTGTTTCACATTTTGCATTTTGTGCTTAGAATTTATAAATCTATAATTATATCCTTAGGATGCTCAATAGTAAAATTATAAAATATCTCCTGTTTCTGTGTTGGCTCCAGTTCTATCTCCCACCGCCATATACCTTTTCTATCCTTCCAATCCTTCTCTTTAGGCTGAAGAGTTACTTTCTCTATCTTTACTTTAATGCGTTCATCTTCAGAAACTGGTATTGCTTCAAAAAAATTTACCTTTATTTTTTTGCCCTTGTAATTCTCTATAGTTGTCTTATATTTAAAAGTAACTCTCCTATTAGGAGACGGTATACCAGCAATTAAGATATCATCTACTTTTTTCTCTAAAAGCTCTCTTCTTACTTTTACATTCTCATCAACTCCTAAATAAAGCTCAAACTCCTCTTCCTGCCCAATGTTATCAATAGAAGATGTGCCTACAAAATCACCCTCTAAAAATATATTCACTCTACCAGGCAACAAGTGTAAATCCTTAGAGTTCTTCAACCTTGAATACAAATAAGCAAAGGGAGAAGCTTTAGGATAAGTGGAGTATTCAAAATTAGCAGTCAGCATCTGCGAAGATATGGCTAACTTGTGTTCTGAGCCATCAGACTTTACCGTCACTCTACGAGGCAATTTATAAACTACTGCTATCCCTTTTTCTTTAGTCTCAGCATAATCCCAATCCGCACTTTCTCCTTCTATATAGTCTTTATCCCTTTCAAAAGTTATCCCTTGGGGAAAATTGCTTTTTATTTCCATCCTCTCCTTATACTGAGGTTTAGGTTGAGATGGTCTTATAAACCATGAAGAAACATCAGGCATCCTTCCTCCCCGAGATGGCTTTCCTGTAGATAGGGATAACTCTACATCATCCCAATCCTCTCCTGTCCTCTGTCTAACCAAACCATAGGAAACTAATTCTACTTGAGATTTCTCAAAATTTACTCGGGCATCATAAATAGTCTGCCAAGATGCCCCTTTTACTAAATAGGATACATCTAACTCAAAATCTTCCGGTTTTAAGAGTTCTAACTCTACAACAATTGACCTTTTTAATTTACTCTGCGGGGTGGCACTCTGCGATAATTCTCTTTTTAGGGTATCAATTTTGTTTGATAAATCTCTAATTTTAATATCGCAGTCCATAACTTGTGTATAGTTATCCTTTAGTTTTGTATGTAAAAAATTCACTGTATCTTCTAAATCTTTTATAGAAGGCATTTTAGTAACTAACTCCTTGGTTATCTGTTGGTTAGAGAATAATCTTATAGAATCTAAAAAATTCTTCTCTTCTAAAAGTAAACTCTTGGTATCCTGTAAAACTCTTATTTTATCCTCTAATTCCTGAATTTCCTCTTTTAATTGTTTAATTTTATCAGAAGGCACATCCTCTAAATAATCCCTCTTTAGTTGTGCTCCGTAAAGTTTAATATTTTCCCCTCTTATAGTAACCTTTAAAGAATTTTCATCAATCTCGGGGATAATATTAGAAAATATAACCTTATAACTTCCTGCTTTCAATTTAAGCAAGCTACTCCTAATAACTAAAGCGGAATCAGGATAAATACAAACCTCTCTTATCTTAGATTTCGCCTCTAATTCTTCTATAGAGTAAACACTCTCGGCACCTAAAAATACAATAATTATTAATAAAACCACCCTTTTACCCATCTAACCCCTTTTGTCCACCTACGAAGTGGACGCTGTGGTGTCCACTTACGAAGTGGACATCGGTAATTACTTTATTGTTTTCTCTAATTGTTTGTA
>JAMWDA010000209.1 GCA_023818995.1 Candidatus Omnitrophota bacterium | reverse complement strand
AAATTAGCTGATGAACGAGGGGTTTTCCCTAATTTTAAGAAATCTATATATGCTAAAAAGAACCTTAGATTAAGAAATGCTACAGTTAATACTATTGCTCCTACGGGGACTTTGAGTATTATTGCAGGATGTTCTTCTGCAATAGAACCAATATTTGCTCTTGCTTTCGTTCGTAATGTATTAACGGGAACAAAATTGTTTGAGATTAATCCTTATTTTGAGAAATTTGTTAAAGAAAATAACCTTTATAATAAGAAAATATTAAGAGAAATAGCGCGTAAAGGTTCCTTACAGAATATAAAAGGTATCCCCGAAAATATAAAAAGAGTTTTTGTCACTGCTTTTGATATACCAGCAAAACAGCATATTTTGGTTCAATCTAAATTCCAAAAATGGACTGATAATGCGGTATCTAAAACGATTAATTTACCTTACGATGCTACTGTAGAAGATGTAAGGAAAATATACTTTATGGCTTACAAACTTAAGTGCAAAGGAATAACTATATACCGTTACGGTAGCAAAGAAGAACAAGTTTTATCTATTGGTTCGTATAGATATAAAGATTCTCTTGAACCAGAGTTTGTAACTATAGAAGGAGATTATTCGGGAGGTTGTCCTGTGGATAAGTGTATATTGTAAATTTAAATAATAAGTAACCTATGAGAAAAGAAGGTATGTTTTATGAAAAGTTGGCTAATAGAATGGTGAAGTGTAACCTTTGTGCACATAATTGCATACTCGCTCCTCAAAGATTTGGTATATGTGGGGTTAGACAAAATATTGATGGTATTCTTTATAGCTTAGTTTATGGAGAGGTGATATCAGCAAATATTGACCCTATAGAAAAGAAACCAATCTATCATTTGTTGCCTGGCTCTAAATCTTATTCTATAGCCACGATAGGATGTAATTTTAAATGTGGTTTTTGCCAAAATTGGCAAATTTCTCAATTGTCTAAAAGAGAAGTGGATGTCTCTTATGATTATTTATCTCCTGAAAAAATCGTAAAAGAAGCAAAAGAAAATAATTGTAAAAGTATCTCCTATACTTACACAGAACCTACTATATTTTTTGAATACGCTTACGATGTAGCAAAATTAGCTAAAAGGGAAGGACTCTACAATGTATTTGTAACTAATGGGTATATGACGCAAGAAGTTTTAGAATTTATAAACCCTTATTTGGATGCAGCTAATGTAGATTTGAAGAGTTTTAGAGATGATTACTATAGAAAACACTGCAAAGCAAGACTAAAGCCGGTTTTAGAAACAATAGCTTCGATGAAAAGATTAGGAGTGTGGGTAGAAATAACTACTTTAGTTATTCCCCGAGAGAACGATTCCGAGGATGAACTAAAAGATATAGTACAATTCATTGTTAGCATAGACAAAGATATCCCTTGGCATATAAGTAGGTTTTATCCAAATTATAAATTTGATGATTATGCACCTACATCTATAGAAACCATTCGTAAAGCTAAAGAAATTGGTAAAAGTTATGGTTTAAAGTATGTTTATTTGGGTAATGTGGATGAAGGGATAGATACTTATTGTTTTTCCTGTCATAGACTTTTAGTAAAAAGGGGGTATTTTTATAGTATACTTGATTATAATATAAAAAATGGTTTGTGCCCCTATTGTGGTGAGAAAATAGGAGGTATATGGGAATGAAAGTATGGCAAGAATTATCAAAGAAGTTAAAAGAAACACTAAATTTAGAGCTTAGTCCTATAGCGGTAGGATGTTTCAATGATAAATTAAATATTATTGATAATGATAAAAAGATTCGTATATGTAGAGCAATTCTTGATGCAGCTAAAGGTAAATCAATCCAAATTAGTAAAGAGAACAATGCTTGTTTTGGTGCGGGTTGGCATTTGGGATTTAGAAAAATAAATAATCCCAATAGAGAGAATATGATAAAGAAGTTTGTAGTTGAGGGGGAGAAACTATTTTCTTCTTATAAAGCTTTGGATAACTTATTATCAGGAATGGAGGAATTAGAAGATAGGTCGGATTCTTATTTTATTTTAGCACCTATGGAAAAAGCTGATTTTATACCTCAACTTGTGCTTTTTGTTTGTAATCCTGAGGAAGCCTGTCGCTTGTTAACTCTTTTAACATTTACTGATGGCAATATGCCAAAGATAAAAATAGGTGGACCTACTTGCCGTATGGTTATATCTTACCCTTTATCAACAGGAGAAGCAAATATTTCATTCTATGATTATACTTCGCGAAAAATGTGCAATGTAGATAGAGATAAATTGATAGTAAGTATACCCTATGATAAGTTTGAGGAGATAGTTAATAGTATAGAGAATTGTTCTGCTGGTAATGCAAAGATTGAGTTTCCTCAAGAATTTCGGGAATTCCTTAAGAATAAGTGTTTGTAGAGTATGAATGACGAGTTAAGAAAATATAAATGTAAAGTATGTGGTTATATTTATGATGTTTTATTAGGCGAGCCGGAAATGGGAATAAAAGAGGGAACATTATTTAACGACATTCCTGAATGGTGGGAATGCCCAGTTTGCGGCGCAAATAAACTAAAATTCAAGATAGTTAAAACAAAGGTTAAAAAGCATAAAAATTTGAAACCTATGTATGTTACAGAGTAGATAGAATGTCATATTAACTGTGCAGCTAGAATGTCATATGCCTATATATGTTCTTTATAACTAAATTGTTGTATAAATTAGTCC
>JAMWDA010000208.1 GCA_023818995.1 Candidatus Omnitrophota bacterium | reverse complement strand
CTAAAAGATAAATTCCCTAAAGGAGAACCAACAATTATTAAAAGTTTTTATTTATATGAATATATCAGATTTCTTAAATCCATTAATAAACTAGACGAGTTCCTTAAAGACCATCATATAAAGGAGGAAAAATGAATAAAAAGTTAAACGAAGACGTTAAAAAGGCGTTATATACTAGGGATAGAGAGTTTATAGCAGAGCATATTGGTCAGATAAAAGACCCGTATCTAGTATATAGATACGCCGAAGAGATAGTGCGGGGTAAAGTTAGTAGTAGATTAGAGAATATTATCGCAAAAGGGGCAGGTGCTAGTTTTTATTACGCACGATATATACTTAGAAATCGCTTTCTTAAAGGCGAGGATGCTATCGCTAAAGATGCTTATTATAGTTATTGGTATAGTAAGAATGTCTTGAAAGCCCCGTTTCGCAAAGGTGAGAAGAGTATAGCCAAAAATGTGGAGATGAGTAATTGGTATGCACAGGTTGTCTTGAAAGAAAGATTTCGGAAGGGAGAGAAGAGTTTAGTAAAGTGTGATACCCCATGGTTTTTAGCTAATTATTGCGAGTTCTTACAGAAAATAGGAAAACTAAAGGAATTTTTAAAGGATTTCCCAGAGGTAAGAATAATATTGAAGGATACGCTTAAAGTAAAAAGTATGTAAATGGAGGAAAAATGACAAATAAAATAGAGTTCATTCTTCCTGAAAGTTTTAAAGCTTTCAGGGAAACAATACAAAAAATATCAAAAACAGGGGGGTATTCCCCAGTTTTTGATGAGTTTTGTATGGAAAGGGGCAATAGCCCATATTTTTCACACAGACTATTAAAATATTTGTATAATAATAATAATAAAGAATCTGGAGGTTTTTTATGCTTTAAAAAAACATCAAGATTTACCCCTCCCCAATTAATAAATAAGTTGGGTAAGATGTTAAATGAGTAGAAGTTTATTTGGAGGAAATTATGAACACAAAAAATCAATTACAGAAGTCCGATAAGTTAAATGAAATGTTTGAAGAGGCAATAGACGAAAGAGACAAAAAGTCAGCTAATGCTTTAGTTAAGCGTATCAAAAATTCATGGCTGATTTATAGGTATGCTTGTGAAATAGTTAAAGGTAAGGTTAATAATAAGTTAGAGGATGTTATTGCCCAAAATACTGCAAACAGTTTTTATTACGCTCAAAGAATCTTAAAAGGGCCATTTCCTAAAGGTGAAAATGCCATAGCTAAAAATTCAATTTACAGTTACGAGTATGCTTTAGAAATTCTAAAAGGACCATTCCCTAAAGGCGAAGATATTATTGCTGAAAATTCAGATTATAGTTACCTTTACGCTAGAGATATTTTAAAAGGCCCTTTCCCTAAAGGTGAGGATGCAATAACCAAGAATGACAAAATTTGTTACCTTTATGCTAAAGATGTCCTTAAAGATAGGTTCCTTAAGGGAGAGCCTAATATTATTAAAAGTGATTATTTAAATGATTACATCAAATTCCTTAGGTCTATTAAAAAACTAAATGAGTTTCTGAAAGATAATCCAAGATTATCTAGAATTATCCAGAAACAAAAAAGGGTGAATATTATAAAAGAAATTTTCCAAACTCCCAATCTATTAAATAAAATATTTAGAGAAGTAATTGAGGAGAAAAACAAAAAGTTAGCTAATGCTCTAGTTAGGTATATTAAAGATCCTCGGTTGATTTATAGGTATGCTTGTGAAATAGTTGAAGGTAAGGTTAATAATAAGTTGGAGGATATTATTGCTCAAGATACTGATTGTAGTTACCATTATGCTAAAAATATTCTAAAAAGTAGATTCCTTAAAGGCGAACCAGCAATTGTTAAAGGTAAGCTTTTAGGGGATTACATCACCTTCCTCAAATCCATCAACGAATGAGTTCCTTAGATAAAATATGAAAATCAATATAGAGGGAATATTAAAAAATCCCAATAAGTTAAATGGCATATTTGATGAAGCAATTAATAACGGAAATAAAAAATTAACAGACGCGTTAATTAAATATATCAAAAATCCCTTCCTGATTTATAAATATACCAGAGAAATTGTTAAAGATAAGGTTAATGATGACCTAGAGAATATTATAGCCAAAGAAGAAATAACTAGTTATTATTATGCTAAATATGCCGTTAAGGGACCCTTCCAAAAAGGAGAAGATGCCATTGCCAGAAATGCTGAGTTTAGCTATGCATATGCCCTTAATATATTGAAAGGGCCTTTCCCTAAAGGTGAAGATATAATAGCTAAAGATTACTATTTCAGTTTTATTTATGCAAAGAATATTCTAAAAGATAAATTCCCTAAAGGAGAACCAACAATTATTAAAAGTTTTTATTTATATGAATATATCAGATTCCTTAAGTCTATTGATAAGATAAACGAGTTCCTTAAAGATCATCCAGAGGTAAAATATGAAGATTAATATAGAAGATATCTTACTAGATCCTAATAAGTTAAATGATATATTTTATAACGCAATTGAAGATGAAAATAAAATATTAGCTGACACTCTAGTTAAGTATATTAAAGATCCTTGGTTGATTTTTAAATATGCCAAAAAAATAGTTGGTGATAAAGTTAGCAATGAGTTGGAGGATATTATAACCCAAGATCCACAAATCAGTTACTATTATGCTTTATATATATTAAAGGAACCATTTCTTAAAGGAGAAAATACTATTGCTCAAGATCCTTCTTTCAGTTAC
>JAMWDA010000207.1 GCA_023818995.1 Candidatus Omnitrophota bacterium | reverse complement strand
TTATCTTTAGGTCTAAGCGTGGATTATCGATACACCGAAATATTTCCAGTTGTGCTGCTTGGTGTGATACAAAGTCACATCCACACATTGACCTCCTAAGCTTTTCATAATTCAGTATATCGCCTTTGATAATCTCTATATCGCTCTTTAGTTTTTCCAGATTCTCTAATCTTCCGGAAGAAAAGTTATCATAGACAGTAACCCTATAACCATCCTTAACCAAGGATTCCGCTATATGTGAACCAATAAAACCAGCTCCACCAGTAATGAAGACCTTCTCTCTCATAATTTGAAAAACACGTCTTTTATAAAATTGATACCCTCTTTACTAAACAAGGTTAACCTTATATATGTAAATAACTGCACAAGATTAACGGTAGGATGATAAAGCCAATATGGTGTTTTGTATCTGATAGATTTATAAATGCTATCAAACAACGAACAGATTGGAATGATACTATAAATAAACCAGGCTAGAAGTCTTATCTTAAAATTCTTAGTAAATATCCAATTTAAATTACGCTCTTGTCTTTTGGTAAGAAAATGACAAAGATAGTTCCTCTCCCACTTTTTTACCCAATCAGAAATTTTCTTTACATGATGATGATAAATATATAGTTCTTGAAAATAGGCTACTTTATTAGATCCGGACTCAACCATCGTTTGAAATACATCATTATCGGCAATAAAGCCTTCCTGTAGAATTATATCCCTTATCTTCTGGGTGCGATAAACTAAACCGTTTGCTCCCCAGATTAATGGTCTCTCTGGTAAAACATAAAATATGTATACATTTTTTTTATATATCAATTTTATATCTGCATATTTTAGATAATAATCTAGATTTTTATTTATAAAAAAAGAAAGCGGATCGCTTTGAATTAAGGTATAGTATCTATTTAAAGGTAAATCATCTTCAGAGCAAATCATCCTCATCCATACAGCACTCAAACCTGGGTCTTCCATAAACAAAGTGGCTACTGAACTTAACCAATCTTTACTTGCTAACTCGTTGTCTGCTGCAAAAATTACAAACAGATCGCCTGTAGCGTTGAGCATGGATATCTTCACTCCAAAATCTGCCAGTTTTTTAGGATTGTCAAGTATCTTTACGCATTTAAATTTAGAACCTATATCCCTGGTCTTATCGGTAGAACCTCCATCTACCAACAGAATCTCTATCTTCTCCTTAGGGTAATCCTGAGATAAAATACTCTCAAGGCATCTTCCTATCCTTTTCTCTTCATTGTAGACAGGTAAAGAAAAGCTGAATTTTGGTAACTCCATTTTAGAGAATTTTAGTTATTTCTTTTAATGAATTTAAAACCACATCTGGTTTATATTTTAATAAATATTTCTTGTTTCTAATGCCAGAGAGAACTGCAATTGTATTTATTCTTAATTTTTTACCTAAGCTGATATCTATTTCTGTATCGCCTATTATCCAGGAGTCAGATTTAAGGTATCTGTTGTTTTTAATTAGCTCATATTTGATATACCGATCATTATCAGAAGAAAGATTTTTAGGATACAAAACGGAGGAGAATTTATCTCTTATTCCAATTTTTTTCAGTTGCCAAACTAGATTATTTCCAGATCTTCTCAGTGTCACCAAAATTAATCTGTAATTATTTCTTAAGTAGTCAAGAATCCTATCTGTCTCTGGTAATATTCTGTCATATATCAAAAAAGACCTTCTCTCAATTAAGTATAACCATCTATCCATAAATATGGCCTCTTTATCTCTTAAGTCACTTAACGTTAATATCTTTGAAAGTGCAATCTTAGACTTCTTTAAATTCCAATATCTTCCTTTACTTAAAGGAGTGCCTTTAAGTTCTTCTATAATCTTTCTATAAACGAGGTAGTGTCTTTCAGAAACGTCAAGTATAGGCCCGTCCAAATCAATAAATATACTATTTAAAAATCTCCTCTTCTGGAACAAAGGCTTCCTCCCAATATCTAAGCATAAATATCTTGTCTTTAAAATCTAACTCTTCTTCTTTTACTTTTAGACCAAATGCCAATTTAACCAAAAGTAGAGGAATATTTACGCCTGCAGCTACAGTAAGCGGCAATCCTGCAGCAAATTTAGGATTTACCTCAATCAAGTAAATTCCTTTCTTGTTGACCATACATTGTATATTGGCTGGTCCATCTATATGAAATTTTTTTGCTATATACATTCCATAGTCAATGAGCCTTCTGTCTTTGGTTATCATCGCCTTGTAAGACATCCCTGCTTTTGTTTCTATTCTCTTACGCGGTATCGCCTGAAGAACTCTCCCGCAAGGAGAGGCCACAATATCTATAGTGTACTCCTGTCCTTCTATAAACTCTTGGATAATAAAATTGTCAAAATAATCTTTAAAGAAATATAACTCTTTTTTATTTTTTATTTTTACCACATCCCTACTTCCCCTACCTACAAGTGGCTTTATAATTAAGGGATAATTTAGTTTTTGAGTATCGAGGTCTTTTATGTCTTTTTTTAAAAATGTTTTGGGAGCAAGAATGTTTTCTTTCTCACAGAATTTTCTGGTTAAATATTTATTTTTTGTTAATCTTATGGTTCCTTTGTTGTTTATAATTAATTTTATGTTTCTTTTTTCAAAATCCTCTCTATGGGAAGCGAACATCAAAAGCTCTTCATCGATAACGGGAATCAAACACTGAACGCCAAACTGCTCACAGATCTCTAGTATCCTGGGTATAAAATTATAACTATTAAAAGACGGCGATACCTGC
>JAMWDA010000206.1:1725-2750 GCA_023818995.1 Candidatus Omnitrophota bacterium | reverse complement strand
CTTGAAACCAATTTACACAATTTTCAGTATATCACCTAGAAGAATTAAAATAGGAAATTACCTAAAAAATATGGTATATTATATTTAATATGGAACTTAAACAATCACAGAAATTAACCCAGAAATTAGCTCTCACCCCTCAAATGAAGCAATCCCTTTATATTCTGCAATTACCCATTATGGAATTAAAAAATTATTTAGAACAGCAATTGGAAGAAAATCCTGTTTTAGAAAAAGAAGAAGTTGAATCAGAACATTCCCTTAACGAGGTGGAGGAAAAAACAGAAAATATTCTAGAATACACTAAAGATATATATGAACCATATCTAACCAACTCTCAAGATAAAGAAAAGTCATACGAATATAAACAGGGATTAATTACCCCGCCATTAACTTTAGAAGAGTTTCTCTTAAAACAATTAAGAACCTTACCCTTAAGTGATAAAAAATATAAGATTGGAGAATACATAATTACCCATCTTGATGAAAATGGTTACTTAACTATTTCTGATAAAGAATTACTAAACGACCTAAACAAAAATTTGGAGGAAGAAAAAGTAACCCAGCAAGACATTAAAGAAGTTTTAGAAATTATTCACAAATTTGAACCTTATGGTATAGGAGCAAGAAATCTTAAGGAATCTCTACTTATCCAATTAAAATGTAAAAATAAAGATAATACCTTGGCTTATAAAATATTATATTCTTATCTTCCCGAATTATTAAAAAATAAAACTAAATTCATTGCAAAAAAATTGAAAGTATCTGAAGAAGAATTGAATAACGCTATCAAAGAAATCTCCTTGCTTCACCCCAAACCAGCAAAAACTCTGCCCACATCTATAACTAAAGGAGCAACCGTATATAATTATCCCGATATAATCTTAGATAATATAAATGGTAGCTACGAAATAATTTTAAATACGAGAAGTTTACCACGAATAAAAATCAACGATTATTATTTAAAACTTCTTAAATCAAATAAAGTATCTTCTTATACAAAGGAATATATTCAGAACCAGATA
>JAMWDA010000206.1:0-1715 GCA_023818995.1 Candidatus Omnitrophota bacterium | reverse complement strand
ACAAATTGATGAATTGGTGTGTAAGATTTATAAATTATCAAAAGAAGAAATAGAGATAATCAATAATAAAGAAATATGTTCAAAAAAAGATAAATTCTGCACTGGGATTAATTAAAGCTATATCGCAAAGAGAAGAAACTATACTAAAGATTACTCAACATATTGTAAAAATACAAAAAAAATTTTTAGAAAGTGGTGATATTTCACTCCTTAAACCATTATCGTTTAAAAATATCGCCAAAATAACTAATCATAACGAATCTACTATAAGTAGAGTAGTAAACAGTAAATATATTCAAACTCCTTACGGAACATTTAAGCTATCTTATTTTTTTACAAAATCACTAAAGACTAAAAATGGAGAAAAAATATCCCAGGAATTAGTAAAATCAGAAATATGGGATATCATTAGTGAAGAGAATAAAAATAAACCCTTAAAGGATAATGAAATCGTCCAAATTCTAAAAAACCTTGGAATAGAAATTTCTCGACGAACGGTAACTAAATATAGAGAAGAATTAAAAATCCCTCCCTATCATCAAAGAAAAAATAATAATTAGATTAGGTAACTTCTCCCACTGTGCTTTCTACCAAATTTTTTAGTTTGGTTATCGTCTCTATAGTCTGGAAATTAAATTTGTCGGGATTTTGCTTGTAGGTAGCAATATTTAATATACCTAATAATTTATTTTTAACCTTGATAGGCATTATAATAGAGTAAGCAATTGCTCTATTACGAAAACGTTTACGAATACGTTCATCAACAGTATCGTTATTCAAAAATAAAGGGTTATCTTGTTGAGCTACCATCCCAGCTAAACCTTCTCCTAATTTCAATCTCGTATTGGCAATTATATCTTCTTCTATACCTTTAGCTACTTTTATATATAATTCTTTTGTATCCTCATTAAATAACATTATTGAACTTCGGTCGGATTGAGTAAAATTATGTGCTGCTTCTAAAAGAACTGTTAAAAACTTATCTACGATAAAATTTGTAGACAATATTTGAATACTTAAATCGTAGAGCAAATCAATCACAGAGTTTATACCATAAAAAGAAAAAACTTTTATTTCTCTTAAAGCATCTAAAAAAATATCTATATTTATTCCTAAATTCTCTATTCTATCCTTATAAGTAGATTCATCTCTCTTGCCTAAAATTACCGGACCAACTATAAGGTATCCCCAAGTTACATCTTTTATCTTCAAAGGGACAGGGAAGAAATATAAACCAAGGGGACATAAATAACCTTCCTTCCAAGATTTTTCTGCATTTACTAATGCTCTTTGCCGACAATCGCTACATACTTTAGCGCTTTCAATTGTGCTATTCATAACTTCTTCACATAAACGAGGGGCTAAACTACAACGAGTTATACAATTACCGTATCTATCTACGGTGCAAAGAGTTACCTTTAGAACTTCTGAGAAACGGTCTTGAATCTTCTGCCACCTATCTCTCTCCCAGATATCTGTAAAATTTATCTCCATATAATACTAAATACTAATATTTCAAAATATAAATTCTCTTTGGTCACAATAAATTTTGTGTTTTGAATTTTTAATTTAATATTGAAAGTCCATAAGACCATACTCTTTCATCTTATTGTAAAGAGTAGTGCGATTTATACCTAAACGCTCAGCAGCCAGTTTACGATTACCTTTACACTCTTTTAATACTTCCTCAATAATCTCCTTTTCCGAACGCCTCA
>JAMWDA010000205.1 GCA_023818995.1 Candidatus Omnitrophota bacterium | reverse complement strand
CATTTTGATAAATAACAACTTGAGGTATATCATTAACCTCATATTTTATTTCACCTGCTCTTAAATTATTTGTAGATATTAATACCGGCGCTTTCTCATTAGTATCAAAGACAAAATGGAATAAACTAAAACCTTTTATCTTAAGCCAATCAACAAAGCGAGAACCAAGATTTCTCAATTCCAACTGATTTAATCCATTGATGTAAATAAACATATTGTCGATATCTCCATTTTTAAGAATTAGTCCTCTAGTAAAAGAACATGGCATTACCTGTATCTTTACAATCTCAGACTCAGGATTTATCTCTTTAATTTCTCTATCAAGTCTTCTAACAGCATATTTTAATGCACTCCAAACCTTCTCAGTAAAGTTCATTTTAAAAAGACCCTCATTATGGGAATGCTTCTGTAAAGAGATAACCTTAGTTCCTACTATTTCTTCTATTAACTTCCTACCGTTGTAATATATATTTTCTAAAACAGAAATAACTCCTAATATATCTATATGTTCATCTTTTAATGATTTTATTACTCTTAGCTGTTTTTCTCCGTCTGTAATCTCTCCTGTAACTAATATAACGCCATCACCTTGCTCAAGATTATATATAGAATAATCATATCCATCTAAAGTAATATAATCAATTACCTTGCCTGTGTATCCCCGAGGCTCTGACTGATTTGTTACTCCTATTAATGGAATCCTTGTACTCATAGATGCAGCTAAAGCAGGATATAAACCAGAGGGGGTCAAGCCTAACAAATAAAGCGTCTTACCTTTTGCATAATATTCTTTTCTTCTTTTACTTATACCACCTATAATTTTATCTATCTCTTCATTTATCTTTTGAGCAATCGAAGCATAAAAATCAGACTCTAAAGTCATAGTCATTCCTCTAAGCGGACAATCCACAAAAACTGCATCTTTCGATAAGTTATCTTTTTTAGTATAAATGGATAGAGGAATTTCACTTTCCTCAATACTTGAATTCTTAAATAATCTATGTTTGGCAGATACTTTTAGTCTTTTAAAAGGTATATATAATGACTCATCAAGTTTTAAATTCTGCTCATAATTTATACAGCGCATTGCATAATACCTATTGTTTTCTCGCTGCGTCCGAATCCCTGCTTCATCTGTCGACTGTAACAATACAATACTGACTTCCGTAACTACCTCTAAAGACTCAAGAGATTTCATTGTATTTACAAGCACATCTCCCTTTGTGGTCTCATCATCAATGACAAAAACACCCGTATTCGGGTAAACTACCATATGAGAATAATATTCTGGACTAGCGATAGGCAAGTGAGGTTCTTCTACTCTAACTACATTCAAATTCCTTGTCTCAAAATTAAAGGAACGTTTGGTGAGCGTATCAAATGGTAAATGTAACTTCTGCGCGAGTAGAAGACCTGGAATTAATCCTCCTGTATATTTCCCTACTATAGATAATCTTTTGTCAGTTTTCTTATAGTTATTAATTAATTCATCTATATTAAATTTAACTTGTAAATCTTTTACCAGTTCTGCGATTATAGCTTCCCCTATTACTGGAGAAAAGATACGAATACCACCTTTAATGGGTATATCTTTCTTTAGTCTATCGGGATGTAAAACATTATCGGGTCGAAGAACGGGCGAATAAAGCATAATAGTAGGCTCCACCTCAGCTTTGTTAATCAATTGCTTTATTTCATTATTAGTTACTCCATCTCTTGAAGATTTCCCTAAAATACTCCGGATTACCCATTCAATATTATCAGTATCCATTACTTCAGCTTCCTGATGAATCAATTTTAATGCTTCAGGATTAATAGTTATATCCTGAATATTTCTTAAGTGTAGCATATTAATTATTGCTGTTAAAAGGGGATCAACTACAGGACTGCTGGAATTTGATGTTTTAGTTGCGTAAAACTCCTTAATCGTCAGCTTTAGCGTAGCGCTACTATCTAAGTAGTCGTAATAATATGTGCGTTTTACCCAATCTATCTCTCTAACCTCTTCAACAATAATATCAGAAGTCTCTTCATAAAATGCATAACCATAACCGGGACAGCTTTCTTCTACTATTAATCTTGGTCTTTCTACCACCCTAGTCGGTCCCACTACCATTTCTAATTTTTCATACGGCAACTTTCCAACCATGAGATGAGAGAAGAATCGTGTAATGAACGCTGTAGCTTTTTCATATGAAAATTTTTCCTGCATAACATACTTTACTGTATATTCCAAAAATTGGTAGTTTGCAGCATATGGTGCATCCAAATTTTTCCATTTTACATTTTTTTCCTTTGACTTCATCCAATTATCCCACTGTGCTGCTGAATTTTCTAGAATCTGAAAATTGATTCGGCATCTTACCATTTTCAATACTTCTTTTCGCTTATTCGATTGAATATATCTTTTTAAAGATCCTTTCACGACAGGTATGATCTCGGCTACTAGAGTTTCTGTTGGCATACTCTTATCTTTCATAGCACGGATAAGAGAAATAAATGTTAACGAATGTATTTTTTTCATAATTGTTCCAAATCTTTCAAATGCAATCCCTAGAGTGTAGATAATCAGACAAGGTAGTCCTACCCAGAAATAAAGCAGAATGATTGGTGAAAGAAATAAAAGTAGAAACAAAAGCCAATGATCTGGAGATAAAAATTCCTCTATTAATTCCTCTAAAAAGAAGATGGGGAAAAAGACAATATCCCATATCCAATTTTCCCAATCTTTTATACTGCTTACTATGTTTC
>JAMWDA010000204.1 GCA_023818995.1 Candidatus Omnitrophota bacterium | reverse complement strand
CTTAAAGGAGAATCCATACTAACTCCTCCTTACGATTTGTTTAACTCTAATAATTTCTATAAGCATACTTTTAACTATTATACCATTAGATTAGATAGTAAACGTGATTTTGTCCAACAGTATTTAAAGGATAAAGGTATTTCTTCAGCAGTTTATTACCCTTTGAGTTTACACTTACAGGATGTTTACAAAGATTTAGGGTATAAATGGGGTGATTTTCCTGTAGCTGAAGATATGCAAAATAAAGTTTTATCTTTACCTATGTTTCCTGAATTAACTCATACCCAGATAGAAAACATCGTAGAGGTAATAAAAGAAGCTTTAAGATAACATAAAGGTATATTTAAAGTGTAAAAGATAAAAATACAAATTGATAATTCTAAACAATCAGTAGGGTAATATAAACACAATAGAAATTTATAGTGGCAAAGAGAGTGATTTTTATGATTTAATAATTAAGCAATTCTATTAAAGATTATTGCATATTTTTATGCTTAGTTTATAATAAATGTGGGATAAAAAAGGGGGGGATATGGTTATATTATTTGTAGTGATAATGGTTTTAGGAGTTCTCGTGGTGGCTTTTTCTTTTCGTTCCACAGGTGGAGTAGAGAAAGATAAAGGGGAATTTACTTTACCTCAAGATGATTATAAGGAAACGCAAGATAATTTTTCTTTAGAGGACACACAATCCAAAGAACAACCATTATAATATATTTTATTTGGGTTAATAGTAATCCTTTCTTTAAATTTATGTAGAGAGATATTGTGGTAACTATGGGAGAAGAAGAACCTTTAGAAAAAGATATTTTTTATCTTAAATTAGGAGAAATACTGGTAAAATATGGAATTATTAACAATGGGCAATTGCAACATGTCTTGGATCTACAAAAGAAGACAGGCAAAAAGTTAGGGGAGATTTTAATAGAGGAGGGTATGGCTAGTGAACAGATGATAACAGACATATTAGCTCAACAACATAAACTTCCTATGATTGACCTTAACAAAGTAGAGCCAAAAGAAATTGTGTTTAACCTTTTTCCCCCCTCTTATCTTAAAAAACATAACATAGCTCCTGTGGAGGTAGATGGTGATTATGTAGTAGTAGCGATAAATGACCCTTTAGATTTTGTAGTTCTACAGGAGTTAAAAAATATGAGTAATTATAAGATAAGACTAGTTATGGCAAGTTTGAGCGATATAAAGAATTATTTAGATAAACACTTTGGAGACTTGCGCTCAGTAACAGAAGCAATAAAAGAAATTTCCGCTAAGGATAGTTTAAAAGAGGAAGATTTACCCTTAGAAGAATTAGAAGCTAAAGCTCAAGATGCTCCCATAGTTAAATTAGTTAATTCTGTAATAACGGAGGCAGTAAAACAGAAAGCTTCCGATGTCCATTTTGAACCACAGAAAAAAAACTTACGTATTCGTTTTCGAGTAGATGGGATACTTTACGAGAAGATGATTATTCCTAAAGAACTTCAGGCAGCAGTAATTTCTCGGATAAAGATTATTTCTGGTATGGATATCGCGGAAAGAAGGAAACCTCAGGATGGTAGAATTAGTTTAGGTAAAGATGCTCCTGATGTAGACGTAAGAGTATCTACCTTACCCGATATATTTGGTGAGAAAATTGTGCTTAGATTATTGGACAAGAAGAGTATTCTAAAACCATTAGAAAAGTTAGGGATGAATGAAGAGGAGTTGAGGATTGTTAAGAATCTTATTAGTAAACCTTATGGTATGATTTTGGTGACTGGTCCTACGGGTAGTGGTAAAACTACTACTTTATACTCTATACTTAATATTCTCAATGATGAAAGTCGTAATATTGTTACCGTAGAGGATCCCGTGGAATATGAATTAGAAGGGATTAATCAGACTCATATCAATGTGCGTGCCGGATATACTTTTGCTACAGCTATAAGACATATTTTAAGACAGGATCCTGATGTGATAATGGTAGGAGAGATAAGAGATGCAGAAACAGCAGAAATTGCTATTCAATCGGCATTGACCGGTCATCTTGTGTTTTCCACCCTTCATACTAACACTGCTTCAGGAGCAATTACAAGGCTTTTAGATATGAATATTGAGCCATTTTTAATAGGATCAGCTGTTATAGGAGTAATAGCACAGAGATTAGTTCGTCAGCTCTGTCCATTTTGTAAAGAGGAGTATATACCTACATCTTCGGTTTGGGAGTGGATTAATTCGTTACTACCTGTTTCACAGACAATTACGCTTGTTAAACCTAAAGGGTGTGATAAATGTTTTGGTATGGGATACAAAGGTAGGGTTGGTATATTTGAGATTTTTGCCATGGATGATTCTATAAGAGAGTTGGTATTAAAAAGATCTACAGAATTAGAAATTGCAAAAGTAGCTATTTCTAAAGGGATGGATATTTTAAAGATTTCCGGTTTGAAAAAAGCATTAGCAAAAATAACTTCTTTGGAAGAGGTTAGTCGTGTAGCTTTTGTGGAGGGTATATAGTATGCCAAATTTTGTTTATTATAAAGTAAAAGATGATACGGGCAAAACATTTTCTGGTGCTGCTGAAGCAGAGGATATAAAATTATTGAAGAAACAACTAAGAGAAGCTGGTTACTATATTATAAATTTATCTCCTAAAAGAAGTAGAAGGAGTATTTTTTCTAAACGAATAACCACAGATGATATTATTATTTTCACTCATCAACTTACATCTATATTAGAGGCAGGATTACCTATACTTAAATCTTTTGAGATTA
>JAMWDA010000203.1 GCA_023818995.1 Candidatus Omnitrophota bacterium | reverse complement strand
AGTGCGATAAAAAGAAAGAAGGGATAGAAATGAGCGAAGAATTATTAGTAAATCGTTACAGAATTATTAAAAAGCTTGGTGAAGGTGGTATGGGAAGAGTTTGGCAAGTTTTTGATACATTAGAGAATAGAGAGGTTGCTCTAAAAGAGTTCTTGCGAAAAAAAGAAGAGGAGGAAGTTTCTACTACTCTTGTAGAAAAAAGAGAGAAGGGTGAAGCGACATTAGATATGGGTATGGGGACAATAGTATTAGATAAAAGGATAGAAGAGAGTAAAAAGAAGTTTTTGTGGGAGAAGACTATAGTGCGTGGTTTGAATAAGACTTTAGCTAAACAAGATATAGGTAAGACTATAACCAGAACCAGAGATATAGATAAAACGATGGTAAAAGATACAACAAAAACATTAGTTGGTGTGCAAACTACATCGAGAGTAGCCATTGATGAAACGGAAACCTCCGAAGATGAGGAGATGCTTCGTTTTAAACAGGAGTTTAGAACAATGGTTAAGTTAAAGCATCCTAATACTGTAGAAGTTTACGATTACGGAGTTTTAGAGAATGGTAACCGCTATATAACTATGGAGATAGTTCCTGGTCAGGAATTAAGAGACATTCTAAATGAGAGAAAATTAAACTTAGATGAGATATATAGGATTCTTATTCAATTTACCCAAGTGCTCAATTTTATTCATTCTCGTTTACTGGTTCATAGAGATATAAAACCAGAAAATGTAAGGGTTTTACCTGATGGAAATATTAAAGTAATGGATTTTGGATTGATGGAGCAGATGGGACTACCTAGTACCGGTGAAATTGCTGGGACTCCCTTATATTTACCTCCTGAAGCAGTAACCGGTGGAGTAATAGATGCAAGGAGTGATTTATACTCTTTAGGCTGTATGGCTTATGAGTTAGCCACAGGTAAACCTCCTTTTTCCGCGGATAGCATAATGGAACTTTTACGTAAGCATGTGAATGAGAAACCGCTTCCTGTGCGAGAACTTAACCCTAATATTCCTCAAGAATTAGAGAGAGTTATTATGAAGCTTTTAGATAAGGACCCTGAGTATCGGTATCAGAGCACAGCAGAATTAATAAATGAGTTAATAAAGATAAGTGGTTACAAAGAAGTAATAGAGACAGTAGAACAGAAGAAGAGCTACTTAAACTGTGCAGAACTAATTGGTAGAGAGAAAGAGATGCAATTTTTAAAAGATGCCTTTGAGGAGGTTAGAAAAGGTAAGGGTAAGAGTATCTTTATTGGTGCCCCGGCAGGGACAGGTAAATCTCGGTTAGTTCAAGAATTTCAATTATATGTCCAATTAAATGAAGTACCTTTTGTTCAGGGTAAATGCTATGAACAAGGATTACAATCTTATCAACCTTTAGCTGAGGCATTTAGACCTTTGTTACCCTTAACTAAGAAGAAAGTATTGGATAAATATGGAGCGGTTCTTGCCAAAATAATTCCTGAACTTAAAAATAAAGGGTATAATCCTCCTCCACCCTTAGATGAAATGGGTGAAAAAATCAGGTTATTTGAAAATGTAACAGGTTGGTTAAAAGAGGTATCTAAAGCAACACCACTGGTTTTATACATTGAAGATATCCACTGGATAGACTTTGCATCATTAGAGGTATTAAACACCTGTATTCGAGAACTAAAAGATTATCCTATTATGTTTTTAACCTCTTTCCGTGATGATGAGGTGGAGGAGAAAAGTTCTGTTTTGCATACAGTGGAAGAGGGAGAAACATATTTACTTAAATTGAATCCTTTAAGGCTTGAACATGTAAACATTTTGATACAGAAGATGTTAGGTCGTGCAGATATGGGAGAAGATTTTGTAGGAGAAGTATTTAAAACAACCGGGGGTAATCCTTTCTTTGTAAGTGAAACAATAAGAGTTTTAATAGAGGATGAGAAGTTAAAGTTAGACCGAGGTAGATGGGTTCTCGTAGGAGATATAAGTGTTTTAGAGTTACCCACTTCTATTAGTGTTACTATTACAAGGCGATTGAGACTTTTAAGAGGAGAGACATTAGAAATTGCTAAACTTGCTTCAGTTGTAGGGAGGAGCTTAGATTTATCTTTTATTAAGGAATTAAGTGGATTAGAGGATAATAAACTATTTGACATCCTTGAGGAGTTAATTGAACGACAATTTTTCCAAGTTGAGGATAAAAACTATGTATTTACTCATGATAGAGTAAGAGAAACTTTATATTCTCAATTAGATGAGGAAACAAAGCAGAGATTACATGAGAAAGTAGGAATTATTATAGAAAAAAGATTTGCCCAAGATAAGGAATCCGTGATTAATGAATTAGCTTATCACTTTAGTCATAGTCTAAATAAGAAGAAAGCTATTGATTATTTAGTGGGAGCAGGGTATTCATCTCGCAGAATGGGTAACCTTTTTATATCAGTAAAATTTCATAAAGAAGCATTAGAATTATTAAAAAGTGTAGATTATCCTAATAAAAACACAGTTATTTTCTATCTTAGGAATGATTTAATTCAACCTTCTTATATAGTAGATCCTAATTTTTGTACAGATTTGTGTAAGATTCAGTTTGAAGAACTAAATAAGTTATGTAATATTAAAAGATTAGCTAAGATTTTTAGATTGGTATTTAAGATATTGGAATTATAGATCATTAAGCGCGATTATAATTATAAGAATCAAAGACATAAAATCTTACTGAGTTTGTGTTGTTTGTCTTTTCATACTTAGTATCGGTATGTTAGCCATCA
>JAMWDA010000202.1 GCA_023818995.1 Candidatus Omnitrophota bacterium | reverse complement strand
TTCGTATAGAGAAAAGTTTTTTAACCAATATTGAATTAAAATTTCCCTATTCATATCCAAGGCGTAAAGCAATTATAGGATTAATATCTTTGGGATTATTATTTAGCGGCTGCATAAACACAAAAATACCATTAAATAACATTTTTGAAGAAGAGAAAAATAGACTACTTACAATAACCGTATCAGAAATTAAACAAAAAATAATTAAAGAAGCTGATTATATTCTTTCCTGTCAGTATATGGAGAAAGGTAGAAGTAGGGGAGCAATAAATAATGTTTATGGCAAGCCCACATGGGTTGTGCCGAGAGAAAATGCCTGGGCAATAATTTCTTTAGTTAGAGCAGGCAAGTTTTTAGATGATAAAAAGTACATAGAAAGAGCCGAATTGTGCGCAGATTATCTTATAGAAATTCAAGATAGTGATGGTGGTTGGTTTAATCAGTATTCCTATGATAAAAAAGTTAGCAAAGATGACCCTAATTGGGAAATAGCTTGGGCTAAATCTATTACTCAAACTACCCAAGTAATAATTGCTTTAGGAGAGTTAGGGTTTAATAAAGATAGATATTTGGCATTAAAAAAGGGTGCAGAATTTATTCTTGAATGTCAAAACCCAAATAATAAAGGTGGTAGAGATGATGGATTAATAGGAGGAGGTAAAAATTTTAAAGGTGAATATGAGAGATGGCGTTGGGTATCAGATAATAGTTTTTCTTATATTGCCTTGATGGTAGTCTCAACATGGGCGGAATTATTTGGTGATTTAGCTTTTGCTCAGGAATGTGAAAACGCTGCTAAAAGAATAATTTTTGGAATAAACAATTATTTTTATATCAAGGATAAATCAAGGGAAGATTATGGATTATGGTACAGAATAGTAGATGAAAATGATAACCCTATTGATTCTGATTTTCATGATTGGATAAACTATGCTCCTTTGATGTTAGGCATACCGTTAGAAGGGATAAAGAAAGATATAGCAGGTAAAAAGATCCATTACTTATTTCAAAAAGATAATGGTGCCTGTGTTTGGGATGATGGGAAATATAAAAATAGATTATCACCCGGATTTACTCTCCAAGCATGTTTGGCCTGGCTTAGACTAAATGACGAGTTTTCTTTAGAGTGTTTTAATAGAGGAATAAACTGGCTCGTTAATAGTGAATTATGGCATAGAGAGGGAGGATTTATAGATTGGGAGGAAAATAATACAAAAGCTCCCTCATGGCAAAGATTTATCGATACATCTGCCTACGCTATTTTAGTATTTAGTGGTGATATTGAATTTACGAACAAAATTGATAATAAAATGATTTCTTCAACGAATCTCAGTAAAGTAAGAAAAAGATTAGGAAAGAAAAGATGGTTTCTTCCTTACTTATTAAATTTATTGGACAAAATACTAAATATTAAACAGAGAATAATAGAAGAAAGGGAAGAGTCATTAGGTATAAATATTAATCGCAAAGGAGAAAATAATTATTTAGCAGGTTACCATCAAGGAAAAATTAAATTCCATCCTCAAGCTAATTTTTTAGATAAGTTACTTTGTTTTCCTCACGAATTTATCCATTTAATTATTGATAGAGTTCATTTGAAAATACATAAGGATGATGAAGAGTTAATCGTTTCAATAATAGGGTTAATTCTATCTTTACCTGTTTTAGGTTTGTTTAAAATTATTAAATCATATAGATTGCTGTCAGGAAAAAATATAAAAATAAGTCTACTTAGAAGCCCGGATGAATTTATAACTGAAAGATTGATAAAACTAATAGAATTTCTAGAGAAAAATATGGGTAATTATAAAGATGAAACACTTTTTAATAAATTAAAAATGATAAAATCAAAAGCAATACAAGAAACACCTACAAATGCAGGAGCTTATTTTGAAGATGATATCGAGATAAATCTTATAGACAATTTACAAATTGAGGAATTTAATAACTATGGTTTTTATCTATTCCTTATTCATGAGTTAGGGCATAAATTTGTCAAATTTTATTCTAAAAATATAGGTCTATCAGAGACACCAGATACCAACATTATTAGTGAATGCTATGCCTTCTTATTTGAATTATTATTTAGAAAAACCGTGGGGAAGAATCAAAATGATTTATTAATAAATATTTTAGATAAAATTATTGAAAATAAGGATTGCTTAGAAAGTCACAGAGAAGGTGCAAAATTAATTAAAGAATTAATTTCTAAAGAAAAACACCTATTCTCTTTATTCATTAGAATGATATCCTTATTGGAAACTCTTAATTATGAAGAACTTAGAGATGTTAAATTGTTCAAAGATAAATTTAATAATGTAGGAAAAAATAAAAAGAAAATTAATTTTAAGCTAACTAAATATATAAGAAGAGACTTGAAAATTTTTTCCTTATTAGATAAGAGAACAATTTCTTATTTAAAAGATAAATTAAGACAAAAACTTCCTATACCGTCTACTTATTATGAAAACATTATTTTTTACCCATTTTCTAAAAACCATAGTTATTATGATAAATTTACTGAAGAACCTCTACCGGGAATAACTATCACAAAACCAATTTTACCCAGACGTCAGTCTAAATTAATAGATAATATAACCCATGAAATTTCTACACTATTTATAGAGCAAGTTACCCATACAGATGAAAATAGATTTACACAGTTACAAATAGCAAGATTAAGATGGTGTGATCAAAAAGAAGAATTTTTCTGGAATAATCGCATCTTTCCCAAAGAGTACGATTACGAAGGAGACTATAGAAAGAAAAAATATTTCTTTGTAGCT
>JAMWDA010000201.1 GCA_023818995.1 Candidatus Omnitrophota bacterium | reverse complement strand
GGGTAATTAAAATTGGATTGTGGGAGTATATTTTAGTGGATTAAATCTTCCCTAAAATATGCTTTTCATAAATTCCAACAAGAATTCTTACTTTCCTTTCAAGTAACATATATTTGACTTATAAACTATTATAAAGTATACTTTTATACTTTTTATAATAAAGAAGGTTAACTATAAAAAATGTTTCTAACTATAACATTAATATTTCTATGGGGATAAAAATTGAAGTTTAATAAGTATATTTTGATTAACATAGTAATTTCCATATTAATTGCTTCTTTGATTTTATTATTTTCGCATAAGGGTTTCTTCCAAAGAATTGAATTGATAAGTTTAGATTTGTCCTTTCGTGTAAGAGGTAATTTATCCTATAACCCTCGTATTGTTATCGTAGAAATTAGTGATTCTGATATTGAAAAAATAGGCAGATGGCCATGGGAAAGAGTGTGGTATGCTGCTATCACAAAAGCTCTTACTGAACTTGGCGCTAAATATATCTATTTTGATATCATTTTCTCAGAGATTTCTACCGAGAAAGATGATAAATTATTTGAGGAAGCATTAAAATTAACAAAGAATGTTTACTTACCATTCGTTTTCCAAGATAATACCTTTGATATAAAAAAGGCTTTTCTACCTATAGAAAGATTTTCTTCTTACACAAAAGCCACGGGAACATTAAACATTTATCCTGACATAGACGGTATATTAAGGAATATTCCTTTAATATTTATAAACAAAGAGGGATTGTTTTATCCACACATAACATTGAAAATATCCCTGGATTATGCTGGATGGGAGATCAAAAGGATAGAGCGTAATTTTTTAGTTATTTCTGATTCTAAGAATTTTTTTAAGATACCTATTAGTGAAGGGAATAAAATGCTAATTAACTGGACAGGGAAATGGAGAGATACGTTTACTCATTACTCTTTTTTAGATATTCTATCTTTATATAAAGACTTTTTAGAGAATAAAAAAACCAATGTAGATTTAGCTCCTCTTAAAGATAGTATTTGCCTTGTAGGGATAACAGCAATAGGCCTTTATGATATAAAACCTATTCCTATAGAACCAGAGTATCCTGGTATAGGTATAGTAGCTAACACTATAAGTAACATTTTAGATAAAAAATTTATCTACCCTGTGCCTAAATGGATAAATATTCTAATATTATATTTTTTAAGCTTAATGCCAGCAATAATATTATGTGGTAAACAACCTTTAAAAGAGACATTCTTAGTTTTTTTAATAGGGGCGGCTTATTTTTTAGTTAATATTTTACTTTTTAAGAGAAGCATAAGGATGGAACTCTCTTATCCCCTATTAGGTATTTTTATCACTTATCTTACCGTGGAATCTTTTAGTTTCACGCGTATTGTGATGGAAAAACAGCGTTTATTTAAGATGGCTATAACCGATGGACTTACTGGTTTATATAATATAAGATATTTTAAAATTATTTTAGACGCAGAAATTAGACAGAAAAAAGCTAATCTTATACCAAACCTATCGATAATAATGATAGATATTGACCACTTCAAACACTTTAACGATACTTACGGGCACAATATAGGAGATTTAGTATTAAAAGAAGTATCTTCTGTTATAAAACACTCCTTGAGAGTAACCGATATTGTATCCAGATATGGGGGAGAAGAAATTATTATTCTTTTAAGAGGTGCTGGTTTAAGGGATGCTATAAACGTTGCAGAAAAGATAAGAAAAAATATTGAAGAACATGAAATTTCCGATGGTAAGAATAATTATAAAGTCACCGCAAGTTTTGGGGTGGCTACATTTAGAGAGGACGATGATATAGATAAAATAATTAAGAGGGCAGATAATGGTTTATATAAAGCTAAAAAATCAGGGAGGAACTGTGTTTGTAGCGAAGAGAATATAATTTAAATTTTCTACTATTGAGGATATTTAATTTTTACCGCTCACTATAATTAAACTTTCTATTTAGTTCTCTTACATAGTTTTTTATTTCCCAGAATTCTTTTATTTTATTCTGAGAGAAGAAACCGAATATAGAATTGTTATGGAGGAGAGGTTCAGAAAATTTTTTTGTGTAAGGTTTAAAAATTTTTGTTTGGGGAACAGGAGAAAATTCCGCTAAAGATACTTTTACTCCCAAATTATGTAAGAATTCAATCTCTTCCTTGAGTTTATTTAAGTTTTGTTTAGGGTATCCTAAAAGTAGATAAACGCTAAATTCTCCCTCTTTATAACCTCCATTTTTTAGAAGATTTACTGCTCGGATAAGGTCTTTTCTATTTACTTTATCTCCCCACAATTTTTGTAAATGCGGGTTAAGAGTTTCTAATCCAAAATGAGGATTTATAAACCCACTCTGTTTAAGGAGATAAGCTATCTCTTCGTCTAAGAATTTTAAATGGAGGGCATTAGGTGTATGAAAACGTAAACCTAAATTAAGTTTTATTACATCCTTTAAAAGGTCTTTTATATAGTTTTGGTTATAGAGAAGAGCTTCATCGTAAAATACAAAATCTTTTACGCCCTTAAGAGAATAGTTTTTAATGAATTCTAAGATCTTTTCTTTGCTTATAAGAAAAAAATCTTTCTGTAAGTGTTTAATTGCACAATAACTACAGTTAAAATAGCATCCCCAAGTAGTTCTAAAAACAATATAATCTATTTTATTGTATAGGTTTTCATACTCAGGAAGGGTAGAATAAAGTGAAAAATTGTTATAAGGTATGTTTATTAGTTTAAAGAAATCATCGAGATTTTCTGTTTTAAACACATAGTCGCAACCTATATTTTTTAAAGCATGT
>JAMWDA010000200.1 GCA_023818995.1 Candidatus Omnitrophota bacterium | reverse complement strand
CTCCGGTTAGAACTCTACCTAATGTCCAGAGGAGAATCTGAAAATCAAGGAACCAACACATTCTTTTAATATATATGAGGTCGTATTTTAATTTTCTACCGGCATCTTTTATAGAAGCACCGTATCTATATCTAACCTGTGCTAAACCAGTTATTCCTGGCTTAACTTTAAGTCTTTCTCTAAAATGAGGTATATGTTTGCTTATCATATCCAAAAATACCTGTCGTTCTGGTCTAGGGCCAATTATACTCATCTCTCCTTTAAAAACATTTATAAGCTGAGGCAACTCATCGAGATGTGACTTTCTTAAGAAACGACCAATTCCTGTTATTCTTGGGTCATTATCATCAGCCCATACAGGACCTGTCTCTAATTCTGCGCCATTACGCATGGTGCGAAACTTAAGCATAGTAAATAGCCGACCATTCTCACCTACTCTTTCCTGACGAAAAAAAACAGGTCCATAAGAATCTATCTTTATCAAGATAGTAATAATTAAAAAAAGCGGGGATAAAAAAACAATCCCTAAAAAAGAAACAGTTAAATCAAAAATTCTTTTAAACAAAAAGTATTTCTTTGTTAAGGAATAACTTAATAGTCCACCTCCAATAATAAAGGATAACAACTTATTTAGTAAAAATATCCCATTAGGGCTTATTATAAATATCTCCGATTCTGCTTGCCCGGGAAAATGCATAAAAAAACAAAAAATTAAACCTCCCAAAGATACAATTATCATCATAATTAATAGCTTATACCTATAAATATACTCTTTTAAATATTCTTTCCAGGCTAAATTTAAATTACCAATCTCTTTTCTTAATTCTTTATAATATAATCGGTATAATCTTGGCTTCCTCATTTTTATCTAATTCCTTTAAAAAGTAAACGTTTTCATTTATATAAGCATTTTTCTTGCCAAAATAGAGTTAAAAATAATAAAAATTTAATTAGATTTGGCTTATTAATTTAAACACTGTATTTATTAATTGTGGGTAAAAAAGGCGGGATGTTTAAAAAAATGAACTAAATTTTAGACTAAAATTTAATTTTCTTCTAACCCATTGGTTATCAATGAGTTAGGTGATGTTAGTTTTTTCGACATTCTTATACTATTTTAATCTAATTTTTACCTCGTAGGCGAGAAAAAAAGAAACTTTTTCTGGCAAGATTTTTCCTTACAGCTTCTATTTTTTGAGGAGGGATAATTTTCTCATAAGAAGTTAAATGACCAAGCTTAAATCCGTGTTTTAAGGCAAGATTATAAATTGCCTCTGCTCTTTCTATAGAAAAATCTTTATCTAAGGAGTAACTTTCAAATCTATTTTCAAAATATAAAGTTATTGGCTCAGCCATACAGGGAAAACAGAAACCTTCTTCTAAACCAAAATTAAAATTGAATTTTGGCTCACCTGGTGGTCTCAATACCAAACCATCAGTTAACAACACATCATCTCTACTTATCACTATATCTCTGGGGTAAGAAGCATCAAATACGATAGCTCCTTTTTTTAGATAATTCTCATCAAAACCTAAGGGTTTCTTAGAAGTAAAATTAATAACAATATCCATCTCCTTAATAAATATCAAAGGGTCATCATGAACTATTTTTATCTTTTTCTTTAAATTTTCTGGTAGATAATTATAAAAATCTATCTTCCTATCTAAAGAAGTATGGCACAGGTAAAATTCGTTAACTAAACGTTCTAATTTATGAATTACCATCTCAGTAAAAATATTTACTCCAAAAATAAAAACCTTTAACCTACGATGCCTATATCCCAAAAAGTTTACTGCTTTTATGATTGTTTGAGGAGCAATAGCAATAGTCATATGCATACCAATAGTTAAGGGAATTTTTACATTTTCGTAAACCTTCATTCCTCCCATTCCTACTAATCCGCTGTAACCTACCAAAGCAACCATATTAGCTCCTCTATCTTTAGCTAAACGTGCTGCCTTTACTACTCTATTTAAAACTTTGCGTGGGCTCAAAGATACCATCTGCTCCATTAAAAGTGGACACATAATTAACTCTCCATAGAACTCCTCTCCTGTAAGAGCTGACCTTATACCCTCAATGGTTGAAGCTTTGAAGGGGGACATCCATTGTAAGATTTTTTTTGCCACATCTATGGAGAATCTCTTCATACCTGGTTCGTAATCGTAAAGCAAACCTCTCTCAATAGGATGTATAACAATACCTACTTTCTTTCCCATAATTTTCAGCAACCACCTTTATACTTTTAAGAAATCCTCTAAATAATAAACGAGTTTTTCTTTCCAAAACTTTTTTTACATACGGCTCAAGAACAGGTATTCCCCAATCGATAGTTACGGTTAGATAAAGCAGAGTTTTATTATTATTGGTAGGTAAAATATACCATATACCTTTATAATCTTTAAATTCTCCTCCATACATCTTAAAATTAACTATGCCTCTTTGAATATCTAACTCATCTATCTGTCTCCAATTAAAACAAACGTTATCAACTTCTACCTCCCAAAAACTAAAAATTATATTTTTATCTCTTTTTATAATTTTTAATCTCTTAATCTTTTTAGCTTCTCTGAGTAAACATTCAGGTTTAAACCAAATTCTTAATAGTTGCTTGGGCTCTATATCTATATACTCTCTTAAAGTTATCTCATACATACAAAAATATTTTAAATCATAGCGAATTAAAAGTAAAGATTAAATTATCCTTGCATGGACTGATATAGGTACATCGTATCCACCTTTGTCTTCTTCTTTATAGCATTCTTTAAGCAGTGTTTCAAGTCTTATTGGCGGCAGGTTAAGCACGCCTTCATCTACTT
>JAMWDA010000199.1 GCA_023818995.1 Candidatus Omnitrophota bacterium | reverse complement strand
AAAATCTTACAAAGAGGCGGTAATTGCTACTTCCACAAAACTCTTGAGGACTATCTATGCTCTGCTTTGGGAGAATAGAGTATTTAAGTAAATTGTTCATCTTTTATTTTAAATAGTTGACTCCTTTCGCGTAAATGTGTACTGTCAAAAGTTTTGCCTATTTTTAGGCTTTTGGGTTATTTACCTCCTTCCGACTCAAGGGAATTATGGCTCTTCCTAGATTCCATCTTTCTCTACCTCTTGACTTGCTTGAGGGGAGCATTAAAGCGAACTCAACGGGAAGCAAACCAAAAGGTTAGGGATATTTTATTAGCCGAACCTCTCACGCCTCTATACTGTTCCCTTAACAATTTTATTTTCTTAAATGTCAACAAAACGACAAGCTTAAATTTCCATAATACTACCATAAAAAGCTCTCTAATAAAAATAACGGCATCCATTTATAAGTTGGAATTTATTTCCCATAATTCTCCCTTTGCAACTATTAATATTGAAAAATACAAAACTATTGCCAATATTAATAAAAACTTAAACCCAAGATAATACGATAAAAATATACTTAAAGTGCTCCCGATTACAGACGTTGAACTATTTATGGCATAGACATAAGGAATAAGGTCACTATTTCTTTTTTGAAGCGCATCTAATCCGCTTGGGAAAAACATTCCTAAAATAAATCCCAAAGGGAAAATTATCAATAATACAATTACAATTTTTAATGTAATGTTAATGGATATTAAATAGTGGTTACAAAAAGAAATTATAGGGTAATAAGATAGTAATAAGATAACTGCGCTAATAGATATGCGCCTAAAATTAAACCATCCTTTATTAAAAAAAACTTTTGAGAAATAACTACCAATCCCGGTAGAAAGAAGAAGAATAGCTAAAACTATCGCAAGTGAATATACAGGGTGTCCTAAAAACAATCCTAACCTCTGCATAAGAAATATCTCTGCTACCATATACCCTAAACCAATTATAGAAAAGTACAATATATATTTGTAATTCTTGGCAAAGGAAACTCTTCCTGTCTTAATACAAGTTGGAATTATTATAAAACTTAAAGTACTCATAAGAATAAATAAGGAAACTGCAAGAAGTATAAACGAAAGAACGTATTTTCTAGAAGAAGTTCTCCAAAAGAAATTGAATATTGTTTTCCAGAAAAGGCTTTCGAAAAACATTCTAAACGGAAATATATTGTATACAAAAGGTTGATCATCTGTGGATATGGAAAAATCAGCACCAAATTTCTTTCCTATCTTTTTAAGAAATGAGCGAAGATCGGGTGTTTCAAGAAGTTGTTTATATATTAAATAATCAGGATGACAGTATCCCGGTGAATACAAAATTTCTTTTTTCCTCCTACTTGCAAATTCATTTATCTTAGATAATTCCTCTGCTGTAAAATCGCTCTTCTTAAAGATTATTTCTTTGAGTTCCCATGCGACATCAAACCTTGGTTCCTGCTCTAATTCTTTATGGTCTGCTAAAATAATCACTTTGTTCGTGATGGAATCAATTCCCAACTCCTTAAAGGCTTCTCTCGCCATCGCTAATACTTTTATCTTATTCAAATTGACCACAATAAGCGTCCCATTATCCTTAAGATGACGCAAATACTGCAAGAAAGCTTCTTTTGTATATAAATATTGTGCAGTAAATCCAATTGTCCCAGCATAGTAAGCAAAAGAAGCACCACTCCATGACAGGACAATTGAATCATATTTATTTTTATCTAAATTTAAAAAATCTCGGCCTTCTCTAACCACCATATGTACATTAGGTAAACTGAAAAATTCTCTAAGATGAAAATCTGGTAAAGTAACAGCCTTATTCACTAGTAAAGGATTGATTTCTACACCTGTAATATCTGCTTTGCCTTTTGAATATGAATATGCCTCAACCATATCCTTACCTGCACCAGCAAACATGATAAGAATACTTTGTGGCTCGGTAAAGGAAAAACTTAACTGAGGGGGTGAAAAATAATTATCAAAAATGCTATAGCTAAAGGGATTAGTCGGGTCGAACTTAAACACATGAGCATGACCTCCAAATGTATCTAGGGTAAAAATATACTCCCTATTATCCACTCTAAGCAACCCTACTCGAGAATAAAGATTCCATTTGCGCCAGATTTCTTCCACTTTCTTCTTACGGAAATAGTCACGTGCCAGAAAATTAGGCTCGGGCTTAAGCTCAAAAATATCTGAGCGGACATTAATATAAAATACTATCCCAATTGAGAAAATAAGTGACAGAAGATAAATTTTGTGTATCTTTGATTTAGTCTCTTTCAGTTTATAAAAATGTATGCATGAAATGCATAAGAATATAGAAATTATTACATTAATAAGAGAGAAATATGTATATTTAAGAAGGATAATGATTAATACACATCCTAAACTAGCACCTATTAAGTCAGAAAGATATATTTTATTCACGTCCGTTTTATAAATTCTAAAACATAGCCCAAGACATAATCCTACAAGGAAAAAGGGGATAATAGAAACAAAACCATAAATAAACATAGCAAAGATACTCCACTTCAAAGCATAAGTGATGAAAGCATCATAATCCCCGTGGGTTCCAAACTTAATATACATAATGTGTGATACGCCAAGCAGTAAGAAATTATACACTAAGATAACAGTTGTAAGAAGGATGCATAAATTAAATAATTTGTCATTGGGCTTATTAATAAAATACTTCAAAAATTTATAGAGGAATACTCCTGACATTCCCATTCCAAGAAGAGCAATAGAAATAGGGTACAACGACAAACCACTACTAAAAAACGCAGTAAATACTCTGCTCAAATAAATCTCAAAAGTTAA
>JAMWDA010000198.1 GCA_023818995.1 Candidatus Omnitrophota bacterium | reverse complement strand
TAGAAGAATGACTAAATGGTAAGCTATACATTAACTATGATGGCTTTACTCTAAAGTATAAACTTATAGATGTAAAGCCACCAAAACCAGGGGAGCCTTATAAACCAAGGAAGATTTACATTCCTCCTAAGGATCATCCTTGGAGGAAATTTAAATTGCCTGGTTCGCTTAACTTTGAAGAAAAGGGAGAAGCTTTGGTAGAAGCTCTTTAAAATATGAAATTTCTATTTTGCTTTTACAATATATTTTAAAATTATTGAAAAATATTTAAGATATCGTATAATTAACAATAAGATATGAGAGATAAACTATTAAAAATTCTTAAAAAAGAAGCTTTATTTAAAGAAAAAATTAAACTTTCTTCGGGCAAAATAAGTAATTTTTATATAGATGTAAGAAGGGTTAGTTTATCATCACGAGGAATATATCTGATATCACAAATAATCTGGGATATGATAAAAAAAGATAACCCTACTGCTATAGGAGGACCTACTTTGGGTGCTGACCCCATTGTTGCAGGAGTATGTTTTTTAGCAAATCAGAAAGGTAAAAATTTGAAAGGATTTATCGTAAGAAAAGAACCTAAAAAATATGGTAGACAAAATCTTATTGAGGGTAAAGAATTATCTAAGGAAGATAGAATTATATTAGTAGATGATGTAGCCACTACCGGTTCTTCCCTCATAAATGCCATATCTGTTCTCTACAAATATAAATTAAAAGTTTTAAAAGCAATCGTAGTAGTCGATAGAGAAGAAGGGGCAAAAGAATCTTTGGAGAAACTAAAATGTCCTTTATATCACATATTTACAAAAAGAGATTTTTTAGAAGATTAATCTTTATTTTATATTTATCAGGTTGTGTAACTACTGAGTATGGAACAGGAACTCATCGACAGGATATATTCTTTTATTCTTCAGAAAAAGAGGTAGATATAGGTAGGAACCTAAACCAACATATCCATCAAGAAAAAATAATTTCAAAGAATCCTAAGGATATAGAACGTATTTCTCGCATAGCATCAAAAATAGTTGAGGTGTGCGACAGAAAAGAAATAAATTACTATTTCTATATTATAGATGAGGATGAAAAAAATGCTTTTAGTGTGCCGGGAGGATACGTATATATTTATAGTGGGTTAATGAATATTCTTGACGATAATGAATTGGGATTTGTTATTGCCCATGAAGTTGCCCATATTGTTTGCCGTCATTCTATAAAAAAGTTACAGGCAGCCATGGGAATGAACTTATTGATTTTAGCCACTGCTAAGGTAGAAAGTACCCCTAATTTTCACCAAGGATTATCTTTTGCATTAGCACAGATTTTAACTGCCTACTCACGAGAAGACGAATTTAATGCTGATGAGTTAGCTACTAAATATTTAAAGTTAGCAGGATTAAATCCTAAATCAGGAGTAGAGGTTTTAGAGAAACTATATAGAGAAAGTAAAAAAGCTTCCCCTCGAATGTATTCTTACTTTAGAACCCATCCTTACGTTGATCAAAGGATAAAACGTATGAAAGAGTATTTAGGCTTACCTTTAAATATAAAAGATTATCTCAACGACTAATTTAAATTTAACGCGCGTTTAAATACAAAAATTCCCCATATACCTAAAAGGTTATGTAAACTATGAATACTTACCGATGCCAAAATATTTTGCGTCTTTTCATAAACATAACATAGTGTCATACTTATAAGAAAAATAACAAAAAAACCAGAAATACTTTTATGTAGAAAAGCAAAGAATAGAGAATTAAATAAACTACTTATTAACCAATTGTATTTTTTTCGCATAAATTTATAGATAAATCCTCTAAAAAGAAACTCTTCGCTTAAAGGAGCAATAAGAAAACCTTCAAAAATTAAAAAATACATTAACCATTTCTCATCAATAGTAAATAATAAGTAAACTACAGGTTGGGGAGGAAGGTAAAAATTAAATTTTTTACTAATAAAACCTAATATTGTAACAACGATGTAGAGTAAAGGTAAAAGCATAGAATAAATTTTAAAAGCAAAGATAAAATGCTTTAATCTTGGTTTTATAGATATATCCTTTAAGGGAATAGCGTGCATCATAATAAATATTATCCCTAAATGTATAATTAAATTTGCTAATACTATTTCTCTAATAACATAGGTTTTGTTGTAAGAAATAGCATTGAAAAAAAATAAAGATAACAAATATACAAACAGATTAAAATATACTACTATAAAAAATATCTTAGCAACATTTTCATCATTTAGGGATAAAAATGTTGAGTATTCAACGCTATGGTCTAAAGATTTATTCAATTTTTTAAAGATAAGAATTACAATATTTATAATACCTGATAAAAATAAAAAGACATAAAACAAGATAAAAGTTACAGTTAATGCATCGTAACTATAATTAGAAGAAAATATATTTTCTAATTTAGAAGTATCAAAAGGAAAATCCTTCTGCCCAAAAGTATGAGAGAAAAGTTCTATATATACGATAGTAAGTATACCGATGATAATTAAAATAATATAAATATTTTTCCTACTCATCTCAATAATGCTAACGGAGAGGGGGAGATTTGAACTCCCGGTCCACTTATTAGGCAGACATCCGATTTCGAGTCGGACCCTTTAAACCAAACTCAGGCACCTCTCCTTTTTAGAGATTACTATAAAGATATATTTTAGTCAAGAAAAAGTAATAATCCTTAATTATTTTAACCTTTTAAATAAAACAAAAATTTGCCTTACCCCTGCGGAGGCAGAGATACATAGGTAACACTCTTTGGTATATCTAGGAAGACATTTTATAAGTGGCTGAAGCGTTTTAAAGAGAGTAAAGAGAATGTAGAGAGCTTAAGAGATTTATCTAAGA